>JABWAJ010000295.1 GCA_013361075.1 Saprospiraceae bacterium
TTGCTGAAAAAGTCTGGAAAACCGGTGACCGGTTGCCTTCTGTGCGCATGCTGAGCAAAGAACAGGGGGTTAGCCTGAGCACCGCCTTCCAGGCATACTACCTGCTGGAAGGTAAAGGTATGATCGAATCGCGCCCGAAATCAGGTTATTACGTGCGGTTGGATCCAGCTTTTGCCCCCGATGTTCCGGCAGCTGGCAAGCCAATTGTGCTGGAACGAGCCATCAGCAACGAAGAAATTGTAACCTCTGTTTATAAAGATTTTGATATTGGCGAAGCCGTAAACCTGTCGTTGGCTGCACCACCACCAGAATTACTGCCGGTTGCCAAACTGAATAAATCGGTGGTTCATGCCCTGCGATCGCACAAAAGCCATTGTATTGGGTATGAACAAATTCAGGGCAACATCGACTTGCGCAAACAAATATCCCGACTCGCTTTCAATTGGGGCGGTCAAATCACTCCGGATGATGTCGTGGTAACAGCAGGATGCATGGAGGCTTTGGTTTTGTGCTTAAAGGCAGTAACCCAACCGGGTGACACGGTCGCGATTGAAAGCCCGACCTATTTTGGCATTTTCCAGGCCATACAAAGTCTGGGTTTAAACATTGTAGAAGCACCAACCGACCCGCAAAACGGGGTCATCATTGACCAATTGGAAGAAATTTTGCACCAGCACGATGTAAAAGCCTGTCTGTTTGTGCCCAATTTCAACAATCCGCTCGGAAGCTGCATGCCTGATGGCCAAAAGAAGCGGTTGGTTGAGCTGCTAACCCGGGTTCGGATTCCATTGATTGAAGACGACATTTATGGTGAACTCTATTTTGGCAAACACAGGCCCCGCACCTGTAAGTCTTATGACAGAGAAGGCATTGTGCTGCAATGCAGTTCGCTTTCCAAATCGCTGGCCCCGGGATACCGCGTCGGGTGGGCCATCCCCGGCCCCCGCTACCTGACTGAAGTAAACAGGCTGAAGCTCATTCACAGCGTTACCAGTGCCACTTTGCCCCAGGTAGCCTTGGCACATTTTTTAGAGAATGGCCGTTATGAATACCATCTTAAAGCTATGCGTAAAGCGCTGCATACCCAGTCACTCCGGTATCGGCAGGCCGTTCAGGAGTATTTCCCTGCGGGTACGCGCATGACTTGCCCGGAAGGAGGCATGGTGCTCTGGATTGAGCTGGACCCTGCCATAGATGCTTTTCAATTGTACAACGAAGCCCTTCGCCGGCAGGTTTCTATTGCGCCGGGGCAAATGTTTTCCGTTCATACCCAATACCGCCATTACATCCGGCTCAGTTACAGCCGGATTTGGGACCAACAGGCCGAGGACGGAATCAAAATACTTGGTAATCTGGTTAAAGAAATGAACAGGAAATGATCATTCCATGACGATCCTGACGACGTAATCCTCCTGAGCAATATCCTGGGGCTCCTGCGGATAGGGCGATACGTCAATAAGGCGTACTGTTTTACCGAATACAGTAATGAATTCAGGAATATTGGAGGTATTTAAGGAACCGGTTTGTTCTACCTGGTTTTGCCTAAACCAAAGCCTGACTTCTGCCATACCTGCCCATGCGCAATCTACAAGTGCCGGGCAACGGCTGTCAAATACCGAATCGAAACGGACTTCTATGTTGTCGGGAAACAAGGTCAGGGTTTCACCATATTCAAGTTGCAGGGTATCACCTAATATGGTCTGTTCCTGATCAGGATCGTTAAAGATTTGGTCGCAACTCCAGTTCAGGCCAACAAGTGCGAGTGCTGCACAAAACAAACAGATCTTTTTCATCAGCTTTATTTTTAACGATAAGACAGAAACCTGAAGGGAAAGGTTGGGCTCAATAGTTTTCAGTAGCCAATCGCCAAATTTTCAAATTACCGGCCCGTTTGGCCAACCTGCGACTTCATTCCTGCGTCTTTTAAGCGAATCAGTCAAAAGTGCTGTTTGAAAAACTTTCAGAAAATTCATTTAAAAATCATACCTTTGCGGCTCTATGAAAATCAATCAACTCATTTGGTCATTGCTGGCGATTAGTTTGCTGTCCTCCTGCAAAAGTGAATTTGAGCAGGTACGGGCAAGCGGAGATCCCAATGTTATGTATAAGAAAGCGTTCGAGTACTACGACAACGAGGATTACCTCAAGGCTCAAGCCCTGCTCGAATTGGTGATGCCCAGTTTCCGTGGAAAAAAGGAAGCAGAGGAGATTTTCATGCGTTACGCTTATACTTACTACCATTCGGGACAATACATCCTGGCTTCCTACTACTTCAACAACTTTTCCCAAACCTATAGTACAAGTTCCAAGCGGGAAGAAGCAGATTTTATGTCGGCTTTTTCCAACTACAAATTGTCGCCTACTTTTCGCCTCGACCAGTCGTACAGCGAAAAAGCAATAGACGGGTTTCAGTTGTTCATCAATACTTATCCTCAAAGCAAACGCGTTAGCGAATGCAATGCGCTGATTGACGCCATGCGCAAAAAAATGGAGGTAAAAGCCTTTGAGGAAGGTAAATTGTATTATGATTTGCGTCAATACCAGGCTTCGATGCAGTCTTTTGAGAATCTGCTGAAAGATTTTCCGGAAACAGATGCGGTGGAAGAAGTGCGCTACATGATGGTGAAAGCGGCTTTCCTGCTGGCAGAAAACAGCATCGTTGACAAGCAGGCAGAGCGCTACCGCGACGCCTCAACCCGGGCTATCGAATTTCGGCAGCGGTTTGGGAGCAGCAAATACCGAAAGGAAATTCTTGAAATTGAAACCACTTCCAATAAAAAAATAAATCAGTTGACGAATGTCGGATATCAAAACCAAAGTTCAAGGACTGGATCCTAATGTTCATGCCCGCGACCTGAATCAAATGGTGCGCGAAACCAGCAATATTTATGAAACGCTGGCCATCATCTCCAAGCGTGCCCGCCAATTGCAGGTGGACATCAAACACGAGCTGCACTCCAAACTGGAGGAGTTTGCTGTTTCAACGGATACCATCGAAGAAATCAACGAAAACAAGGAACAGATAGAAATTTCCAAGTTTTACGAGCGGCTGGCCAATCCGGCCATCATCGCAACCGATGAGTACCTGAGCGGTGAAATCTACCACCGATACAACGAAAAAAAGAAAGCCCGCCAGGAGCCCAAAACGGACTAATGGGGTATGCCCAAGCTTCAGGGAAAAAAAATTATCGTTGGGATTTCAGGCAGTATTGCTGCGTACAAAGCTGCCTTGTTGACCCGATTGCTGGTCAAGGCCGGGGCCGATGTCCGGGTATTGATGACTCCCTCTGCTACGACCTTCATTACACCGCTAACCCTTTCCACTCTTTCCAGGCACCCGGTTTTGACCGAAGTGAGCACTGAAACCGGGTGGAACAATCACGTTGAACTGGGGCTATGGGCCGATGCAATGGTCATTGCTCCGGCAACGGCCAATACGCTTGCCAAATTAGCGAATGGCATTTGCGACACCATGCTTGCCGCTGTTTACCTTTCTGCCCGGTGCCCCGTATTTGTGGCTCCTGCCATGGATCTGGACATGTGGCACCACCCTTCAACCCGCGAAAACGTACGCCGCTTGCAGGCTTATGGCAACCACCTCATCCCTGTTGGTGTAGGAGAACTAGCCAGTGGCCTGAGTGGTGAGGGCCGGATGGCTGAACCTGAAGAAGTGGTTCGGCTTCTGGAGACTTTTTTTGCTCCGGATTCAACTCTGGTTGGAAAAACAGTACTTATTACAGCGGGCCCAACTTATGAACCCATTGACCCTGTTCGGTTTATCGGCAATCGCTCGTCTGGAAAAATGGGCATTGCACTTGCCGAAGAAGCTACCCGCCGGGGTGCAAAAGTCATGTTGGTTTTGGGACCTACACACCTTCCAAAACCTGAATTAAAAGGCGAAGTAATCCGGGTAGAAACTGCGCAACAAATGCACGACGCAGCGCTCCAAATTTTTGAATCTTGCGATGTCGCCATTTTTGCAGCGGCAGTTGCTGACTTTCGGCCGGTCGTCGCTGCTTCAAAAAAAGTAAAAAAACAAGCCGGAAGCAAAGGGCTGACCCTGGAACTGACAGAGACTCCGGACATTGCCTCTACCCTGGGTGCCCGAAAACGAGCCGGTCAAATTTTGGTGGGTTTTGCTTTGGAAACACACGATGAAATGCAGCACGCTTTTTCTAAATTGCAACGCAAGCGCCTCGATTTCATCGTGTTAAACTCGCTTAACGACCAAGGGGCCGGTTTTCAGCACGACACCAATAAAATTTCTATCCTGCGTCAGGACAATAGTGTGCGCGATTTTGAGTTAAAATCGAAGCTTTCCGTTGCTGTGGACATACTCGATGAGGTAGAAACAGCAATTAAGCAACAAGCACTTGACAAGAAATAGTTTTTTGCGCTGTGAGTGCGCGCCATATTTAAAGCAATGATGCTATGAAAAAAATACTTTTCCTGTTTTTCGCGCTGATTACCGTGGCTGTACAAGGCCAGGAACTTACCTTTTCGGTTAAAATCAACACCCTCAAACTACAAACTGTTGATCCCAAGGTTTTTTTAACCCTGGAGCAAACCTTAGCAGAGTTTTTGAACAACCAAAAATGGACCGATGAGGTGTTTGAAACCCAGGAACGCATTAATTGCAACCTTGTGCTGACCATTCAGGAAGAATTGTCACCTACCAGCTTCAAAGCAGACCTGGCCATCCAGGCTTCGCGCCCGGTTTATGGTTCAACTTATGAAACGCGGATGCTCAACCACCTCGACAAAGAAGTTTCCTTTTCTTACGAGCAATTCCAGCCGTTGATTTACAGCAAAAACGTATTCAACGACAACCTTTCTTCGATACTGGCTTTTTACGTCTACATCATTCTTGGGATGGACTACGATTCCTTTTCCCTCTTTGGCGGCGATGAATATTACCAGACGGCCCAGGAAATCATGAATACGGTACCCCAAAACGTTGCTTCAACTGCTGCCGGCTGGCGTTCGGTTGAAGGCAACCGCAACCGCTACTGGATCATCGAAAACCTCCTTTCTCCCAGAGTGCGCCCGCTGCGCCAGGGCTTGTATGAATACCATCGTCAGGGATTGGATATGATGGCAAATGACGTCAACACCGGGCGTGCCATCGTTTTGCAGGCACTGGAAGAAGTAGACAAAGTTAACCAGTCTTATCCCAATGCAATGATTGTACAAATGTTCAGCAATGCAAAATCGGATGAAATTGTTGAAATTTTCAAAAGAGGAACACGGCAGGAGCAGGATCGGGTGGTGCAGATTATGGTAAAGGTTGATGCGACCAACGCTTCTAAATACCGAAACATCAAATCATGATGAGCCGTTTTTTTACCCGTTGTGCCGCTGCACCCCTAAATCATTCATCAAATTCCAAAAAAATGACG
The DNA here is from genome assembly GCA_013361075.1 of Saprospiraceae bacterium. Classification (GTDB taxonomy): domain Bacteria; phylum Bacteroidota; class Bacteroidia; order Chitinophagales; family Saprospiraceae; genus JABWAJ01. The sequence goes on from JABWAJ010000295.1 coordinate 5,400, forward strand.
TGTTTCCGGGGCCTGTCGGCATTTATTTTTTTTATGTTGATGAATGGGCCCTTGCTCCTGGCGCAGGAAAATGCACTACCGGCCACCATCACGTGGAGTGAAGAAACGGACAGCCCGGGAAATACGGTTATGGAAGGGGTTATTGCTACCCATGCAGGGGGCATTTACACCCTTCGCCGGCGCTACGGAACTGGTTTTTCAAAATCGGCTGCTTTTGTAGAGTGGCACGATAAAGACCTGAAATTGAAGCGATCGCAAGAGCTGGACCTGAAATATGAAGGCAAAGTCCGTGATTTTGAACGGGTTGTTATGCTGAATGGGCAGTTGTATTTTTTCACCAGCTTTGCCAATCAGGCTAAAAAAAAGAACTACCTTTTTTACCAAACCCTCAGTGAACGCCTGATTCCTTCCAAAAAGCTGTATAAAATCTCGGAAGTAGACGCCATCAACAAAGACCGAAAAGGTGCTTTCAATCTGGAAACTTCCCGCGACAGTTCCAAAATACTGATTTATGCCCAGTTGCCTTACCAACGCAAGGAACCGGAACGGTTTTCACTTCAGGTATTCAACGATAGCCTCGGACTGTTGTGGGAGCGCGAAATTGTGCTGCCTTATGCCGATAATCTTTTTTCGGTAGAGGAATACCGGGTAGACAATCGGGGAAATGTTTATCTGCTTGGTGTGCGGTATAAGGACGGTGCCGGTTTCCGGCGGCGTGGCAATCCCGACTACGAATACGTTATTTTGGCATACACCGAAGCCGGATCAGCCGTCAAAACTTATGAAGTTGACAACAGCAATTATTTTCTGACCGATATGACGTTCCGGGTAGCGGACAACGGTCACCTGATTTGTTCCGGTTTTTATTCCAACAAAGGCACTTACAGCATTAAAGGCGCTTGCTTTTTCAGAATAGATCCGATTGGTCAGAATATTTATGAGCAAAACTTCAAACCATTCGATTTCGATTTTTTGACAGAACATTTATCGGAAGGTGCTAAAGAACGCGCCCGCCGGGCCAGTCAATCGGGAGATACACGGCGTGATCCGGAATTGTACCAGGTAAAACTGGACGAATTGATCCTCCGCAGTGATGGCGGGGCTGTACTGATTGCAGAGCAATTTTATGTTCAGGAATACGTCTATCGCTATTGGGATGGTACGCTGCGCTACGATTATTATTACAATTACTACGACATCATCGTCGTCAACATTCGCCCCAACGGTGAAATTGAGTGGGCTACGCGCATTCCAAAACGCCAGGAAACCGTCAATGATGAGGGCTATTTTTCCTCCTATGCCCTGACAGTTGTACGCGACCGATTTTATTTCATTTACAACGACAATGTGCGCAATCTTGCTCCGCCGGAAGATCGTCCACGCACAGTGCAGCGTTTTAATGGCCGGCAATCGGTAATTGCGTTGGCCGAAATAAGCAAAGATGGGAGCCTTCGAACCTGGCCCCTTTATGCCAATCGCGATGCCGACATCATTACCCGGCCCAAAGCCTGTCGCCAGATCGGCAGCCGCAAAATGGCCGTGTACGGCGAAAGCGGCCGGCGTTTTCGGTTTGCTACCCTGCAGTTTCAATAATGGCCAAACACAACTAGATCGGAAAAGCGGGAGAAATTGCTGCGCGCAATTTTCTTGAAAACAAAGG
>JABWAJ010000296.1 GCA_013361075.1 Saprospiraceae bacterium
GGGCTGCTGTTTATTGCTCCCGCAACATCGGGAAATCATCCAGGTCAATGTCCCGAAACTTCCCATTGCAGTTTTTGATCAGTTTGCCCAATAATCCGCTGCTGGTATTTTCTTCCTGCCCGATCCGGATGGCGGTATGGCAATCTCCTTTTGTTGCTGTAAATTCAGTAACCATATACGATTCCCCTGAAACGTCGCTTTCGTCCGATTCGGCGCCGAGGAAAAAGAACGGGCTGATGTCCGCCTGTCCACTTTCGAGGAATGCAGGTTTACCGGATTCCACCATTTCTATGGTATAATTCACCGTCGTCTGATTGATGCGTTTCAGCCGCACTGCAATGGCAAGCGACTCCTTTTTTGCAGTGAATACCAAGCTTTTCCCAATGGGTGGCTCCTGCGAAAAATAAGCGGTATCTGCATCATTGACAACCATCAGATTGCCATCTAAGTAAAATTTTTCAAAATCTGTATTTTCCCGAAGTAAGGCCAAGAAAGCGGGAGAATAATCCGCTTCGTTTTTCACCACCAACTTCCCGGCAGGGCCGTCGTTAGGCGCAGGTGTCGTTTGGTGTGAAGAATAGGGAGACGGTACTTCCGGGGTGTTCTTATTGGAATCGGGAGAAGGCTGGCAGGCAACCAGCGCCATCAGTAAAATTATGCAGGCGTTTTTCATGGATCAAAAGTAAAGTTATGCCCCAAATATGCGCTAAATTTCTGATCAAAAAACGGATTATGCGAATGCGCCAATTTTTGCTTCCTGCTAGTTTTTGCTTTTTTTTGATGGGGACACTTTCTGCCCAATCCACCACCGCCTGGCTGCGCATCAACCAGCTCGGCTACCTCGAACAGGATCCAAAAATCGCGGTGTTGGTGAGCAAAACAGCCCTCGCTTTCGACGCCTTTGAACTGCGCGACGCACTCACCCACGAACCCGTTTTTCGAAGCGATAAAATCCGGAAATACGGTGCCTGGGCGGCTTTTTCAGAAGGTTACCGGCTCGATTTTTCCACGTTCAGCACGCCCGGCGCTTATTATGTGCAGGTGCAGCACGTCAGGTCGCCGGTTTTTCGGATTGGCCATGACGTGTATGAGGGCACAGCCGATTTTATCCTCCGTTACCTGCGCCAGCAACGCAGCGGCTTCAACCCCTATCTGAATGATTCCTGCCATACCGCCGACGGCTTCGTCATTTACCATCCCGACCGGGCAAAAGACTCGACCCGGATTGACGTTTCGGGTGGCTGGCACGATGCCTCCGACTACCTGCAATACCTGCCCACATCTGCCAATGCCACGTTCCAGCTCTTGTTTGCTTATCGCAAAAATCCCGGCGCTTTTGGGGATGCCTTTGGTGCGAATGGCCGGCCCGGCGCCAACGGCATCCCGGACGTACTCGATGAGGCCAAATGGGGTTTGGACTGGCTGTTGAAAATGAATCCGTCGCCCGGCGAATACTACAACCAGATCGCTGACGACCGCGACCACAAAGGATTCCGGCTGCCTACGCTCGACTCCGTTCGGTACGGTGCCCCCGACGGTAGTTTAGCCCGTCCGGTTTATTACCTGACCGGCGAACCACAAGGCGCATTCAAACACAAAAACCGAACCAAAGGTGCTGCTTCTTCTGCCGGTAAGTTTGCTTCGGCTTTTGCGTTGGGCGCCCAGGTATTGCATCCTTTTTACCCCGAGTACGCTGCGCAATTGCCGTCCAGGGCTTTAGACGCCTACCGGTTTGGCCAAAAAAAACCGGGCTATACCCAAACAGCACCCTGCCGCGCGCCTTATTTCTACGAAGAAGAAAACTATGTCGACGATATGGAATTGGCTGCCGCGCAATTGGACGCCTTGTTTCCTGGTCAGGGCTACCGGGAACAGGCTGGCGCTTACGGCAAAGCTGAGCCTGTTACCCCATGGATGGGCAGCGACACGGCACGCCATTACCAGTGGTATCCTTTTGTCAATCTGGGGCATTATTGCTTAGCCGAAACACCCTGGAACCCGGATCAGCCGACGTTTCTGGAGTTCATGCGCCGGGGTGTTGACAGCGTGTACCAGCGCGGCAAAACGAATCCTTTCCTCTATGGTGTACCGTTCATCTGGTGTTCCAACAACCTCAATGTAGCCATTTATACCCAGGCCAGGCTGTACCGCGAACGCAGTGGCGATGCCCGTTACCGGGAAATGGAAGTGGCGCTGCGCGACTGGCTGTTGGGCTGCAACCCCTGGGGGACGAGCATGATTTGTGGTTTGCCTGCGTCGGGCGTTTCCCCGCGCGATCCGCATTCGGCGTTTACCCATTTGCACAATTATCCCATAGACGGCGGCTTGGTGGACGGCCCGATTTATGGCAGCATCTGGAACAAACTGATCGGCATTCAACTGTTTGCAGAAGATGAATTTGCGGCATTCCAGTCGCCCTTAGTGGTTTACCACGACGACTACGGCGATTATTCCTCCAACGAACCAACGATGGACGGCACAGCCAGTCTGAGTTACCTGCTGTCGGCGCTGGAAACGGAAGGCAAAGCGCACTCCAAACCCGGTGTGAAGGATGGTTATGGCGCGCTGGTTCGCGGAGACACGACGCAAAAGGTCATCCACTTAATTTTCACCGGACATGAATACGCCGAGGGAGCTGAAAGCATATTGGGAAGCCTGAAAAAAGCGGGCATTCCGGCGTCGTTTTTTGTGACGGGTGATTTTTGCCGTCTTTTTCCCGAAACGGTCCGGCAACTGAAACAGGAAGGCCATTACGTAGGCGCGCATTCGGATAAACACTTGTTGTATTGCGACTGGACGAAGCGCGATTCCCTGCTGGTTTCCAAAACCGCATTTATGGCTGATTTGCGTCGGAATTTTGAAGCTTTAGCCGCTTTGGGTATCCCGAAAAACGAGGCGCAGATGTTCATTCCGCCTTACGAATGGTACAATGATTCGATTGTTGCATGGAGCGGGCAGGCCGGCCTGATTTTGTTCAATTATACGCCCGGAACGCTTTCGCACGTTGATTATACAACCCCGAAAATGAAGAACTACCGCCGGTCAAAAACCATTTACCGAAGCATCCTCGAGCGCGAGGAAAAAGGCGGATTGAATGGCTTTTATTTGCTGATGCACCTTGGTGCCGGGAAAGACCGCCGGGATAAGCTTTACAAGCGGCTGGACGAATTGATTCAGGAACTGAAAAGGCGGGGGTATCGCTTTGAAGTGTGTACCGGACGGAAGCTACCTTTCAAATAAGGCTTAGCCAATAAAAACGATAGACCATACCAAAAATCAATAGTCACCCGAACTACTAAACACCTTGAAGACCTGCTTTGAGGAAACAACAAATAACATGAGGGTATGAAAAAATGCCCGTAACCTCAATCCGGGAAAATTAAAGAAGCTGAAAAAAAGCCGACTTATTCTGTAGCAATAAAATCATTTAAAATAAAAATTATGGAAACAAATTGGGCAGAAATAGCACAAGGTATAGGAGCAATTTTAGGGGTAATTGTATCAGGTATCGGATTTTGGTTTGTTTATCAGCAAATTAAGCAAACTCAAAAAACGATTGAACAAACAAATCACACAGCTATTTACACAATTAGCGCAGATTTTTTAAAATTCTTTGCGGAAAATAGTGAAATAAGGCCTTATTTTTATGACAATAAAGCATTTGACACCAAAGACAAATACTCAAATAAAATTTTGATTGTCTGTGAGCTATTTGCTGATTTATTTGAATTTGTTATGGTTGAGCAAAAAGCGATAGGTGTTTCTGTCTTTAATACCTGGCATTCTTACCTTAAAATAATTTTCACAAATAGCCCGGCATTTCGATATTATTTTGAAAAATATAAAGAATCCTATTCAAAGGAGTTTTGTGAAGTCATAGATCAGATTTCTGCTGCTTGCATGGTCGAAAGTAAGGAATAGTCCAAAGTTGGATTCAAGGGTGGCTTTCCCTGTTCCTGCAAACTATTCTTCCCTCCCGCTCAAAAAAAGTTGCAAAAAAATTGTGTAGTCAAATGGCTACATGTATATTTGTAGTCAAATAACTACGCAATGAATTTAAGACGAGACGTATTCCAAGCCATCGCAGACCCCACAAGAAGAGCAATCCTGCTTCTGGTTGCCGCTCAATCCATGACTGCTGGTGCAATAGCCTCCAACTTTGACACCGCCAGACCTACGGTTTCAAAACACCTTCAAATCCTCACCGAGTGCGAATTGCTTAGCCAGGAGCAAAACGGCAGAGAAATCTACTATCATTTCAATCCCCAGAAGATGAAGGAAATAGCAGACTTTATTGAACCTTTCCGGAACATGTGGGATGACCGGTTTAATAAATTGGAAACCATCATGAAAAATTACAAACCAAAACAATAGCATGCCGTGGAACGGAAAACAAAAGTCCATGCCGAAGCTGGCAAACAGGAATTATTCATCACCCGGGAATTTGATTTGCCCCTGGAATTATTGTTCAAAGGATATGTGGAGCCCGAAATTGTTGAGCAATGGATGGGGACCAAAGTGCTGAAACTGGAAAATAAAAAGCACGGAAGCTGGCAATTTGAAACTGCTGATGCCCAGGGAAATGTAGTCCTTCGATCTAATGGAGTAATCCATGAGTTTGTTCCGAACCAGAAAATCACCCGGACATTTGAAATGGAGCATACGCCTTTTCCCGTCCAGCTTGAGTTTCTGGAATTTGAAAAACTCACGGATGATACCAGCAAACTTACGATGCATATTGTGTATAAATCAGGTGCATTCAGAGACCAAATGTTGAAGTTGCCTTTTGCTCAGGGCATCAATATGGCTCATAACCGGTTGCAAACCATTCTTGACAAATTAAAATGACCTATCATGACAAAAAGAAACGAGCTTGCGAGTTCTACTAAGTCAAATAAAATCATCTATTGGATTTCCACCATTTGGCTGGCGTTGGGAATGCTGTCCAGTGGAATCGTGCAATTGTTTCAGGTGAAAGAAGGGGTGGATTTTATTATAAAAATGGGCTATCCTGTCTTTTTTCTGACCATCCTGAGTGTATGGAAAATTTTGGGTGTTGTCGTCCTACTTATTCCTAAATTTCCGGTACTAAAGGAATGGGCCTATGCGGGCTTTTTCTTTGCCATGTCCGGAGCGGTGTTTTCACATTTTGCAGCGGGCAATGCCGTAAATGAAATAGTTCCTTCGTTGTTATTACTTGTCCTGACTGTAGTTTCCTGGTCTTTCAGGCCTGCAGAAAGAAAAATCATTTTAGTCAATCCTTAAAAGAAATAAAATGAAAAAGGAGTTGTCACCAACCCAAAGAGAAGAACTACTCAACACCCTGAAAGCCCGGTTTGAGAAAAACAAGAACCGCCACCAGGGGCTTGAATGGGCTCAGGTACAGGCAAAACTGGAAGCAAATCCTGAAAAACTGTGGTCACTCCATTCCATGGAAAGTACCGATGGGGAACCGGATGTGGTGGGGCATGATGAAGAGACGGGGGCGTTTATTTTTTATGATTGCTCGGCCGAAAGCCCGAAAGGCCGCAGAAGTATCTGCTACGACCACGAAGCGCTCGAGTCCAGGAAAGAACACAAACCGGAAAACAGTGCCGTTGAGATGGCAACTGAAATGGGCGTTGAGCTGTTGACGGAAGAAGAATACCGGGAGCTGCAGCAAATAGGAAATTTCGATACAAAAACATCGAGTTGGATAAAAACACCTGCGGCCATCAGAAAACTCGGTGGTGCTCTCTTTTGTGATCGCCGCTACAACCATGTGTTTGTGTACCACAACGGTGCAGAATCTTACTATGCTGCCCGGGGGTTCCGGGGTTCACTCAGGGTCTAAATATTGAACAGATGATACTCAACTGGATTGTGCTCGTTTCCGTTATCCAGGTTTTACTTTACCTGGTTCTCGACAGGTTTAATTTTAAATACGGGAGGTTATTTGTTTTTTTAGCCACTTTGGCAGGCCATTTTTTTGTATTCCCTCCCTATTTTTACCCTGAACCTGACCCTAATCGGATTAATTGCGGCATGCCGGTTTTGGGGATAACCCTTGCCTTTTGGATTATTGGAGGAGGCGCGGCTGCGGTTGTTCATTTGATTTATATTTTAATCCGAAAAAAAACAAAAGCAAAAGTGCTGACAGAAAGCAATGTGCTGGATGAATTCCATAACAAGCTCTAATCCCAAAAAATCATGCGCTTGCATGGCCCCTCCCGGCCCGTTCTGCCCGCCAAAACGGCAAATAACACAGCCCGAAAATTACCAGTGCCAGCGCCTCCAGCACCAGAATATACCAGGGCCATGGGCCAAACAAATCCAGCAATGACGCTGTCGGCGGCTTGTGCAACAAATAAGCGTAATTGGACCCTACGCCTAAGTTGATCAGAAACACCACCACTGCATAAATCTGGATGGCTACAAATGCCCGCATGATGCTTTTCCGGGTGGGATAAAACCGGAAAACGACAGAGATGTAAATGGTGTAAATGACCAACCCGCTATGGGTGATCCAGAATTTAAAAAACGTAAACGTGGGGAAGCTGTCCATCAAATGCGGCGTCAGCACCCCCTGAAGCGTGCCCGCCAGGATCCAGAAATACAGAATTTCATGCGCCCGGTAAGAAGGCCGCCACATCAGGAAGGGTAAAACCAGCCCGACCAAATTACACAAATCAAAAGGGAGGTCGGTTTTGGGGTCGAAATAGCCATGCGCCATGCGGACAATGATGTAAAATACCACCGAAAAACAAATCAGAACGGCCATCGCGCGCGACAGCCTAACCTGTGCCCGCCCGCTTAGGTTGCGTTTTGCGTAAAGCGGCAAAAAAATAGCCAGCGCCACCGTCAGGATCAATACGGTTACGTGTTCGTGACCGAACATCACGAAATTCTGATTGTAGCTAAAAAAGGAAGACAGCATGGTGTTCAGGTGTTGGTTGTTTGAATATTTTTTGGTAGACGGTAGACGGTAGATGGTAGACGGTAGATGGTAGACGGTAGACGGTAGACGGTAGACGGTAGACGGTAGACGGTAGACGGTAGACGGTAGACGGTAGACGGTAGTAGACGGTAGACGGTAGATGGTAAAAAGAGAGGATTACATTTTTTCGATAATTTTTCAGGTTCTCCTTCTACTTTCTACTCTCTACTTTCTACTCTCTACTTTCTACTCTCTACTTTCTACTCTCTACTTTCTACTCTCTACTCTCTACCTCAATATACTCCTGCACCACTTGTTCCAGCAAAGGCAGGGTGAGGGTGCCTTGCGCCAGAATGGCGTCGTGAAAAGCGCGGATATCAAAGCGTTCCCCCATTTCTTTTTCTGCCTTTTTGCGCAATTCCCGGATTTTTAATTCCCCGATTTTATACGAAAGTGCCTGTCCGGGCCAGGAGATGTAGCGGTCTGTTTCGGTGGTGCATTCGTGCATTGAAAGCGCCGTATGGTCAGCCAGATAAGCGATGGCCTGTTCGCGCGACCAGCCATAGGCATGGATGCCGGTATCCACCACGAGGCGGCAGGCGCGCCACATTTCATAGGTCAGCTTGCCGAATTTGCTGTACGGATTTTTATAAAAACCCATTTCCTCTCCTAAAGCTTCAGTATAGAGCGCCCAGCCTTCGCCGTAAGCCGAGAGGTAGAGGTTGAGCCGGAAATTGGGCACATTAGTCAATTCGTAATTCAGCGCCATTTGCAGGTGATGGCCGGGTACGGCTTCGTGCAGGGTTAGTGCTTCCAGGACATACAGCGGACGGGCAGGAAGGTTGTAGGTATTCACCCAGTAGTAGCCGCCGCGTTTGCTGCCCGGAGCCGAAGGGCTGTACCGGCCCCCCGTATATTTTGGGGCCAAGTGATCGGGCACGGGTTCGACGCCATAAGGCTGACGGGGCAGGCGGCTGAAAAAAGCCGGCAGGCGACCGTCTGCTAATTTGGAAATATACGTCGCTTCTTTAATCAACTCCTCCGGTGAATCGGCGTAGAACTGCGGATCGGTGCGCAAAAACGCGATAAAAGCTTTCAGATCGCCTTCAAATCCGGTTTGGCGCATCACTACTTCCATTTCTTTCCGGATGCGCGCTACCTCTTCCAGCCCTTTTTGGTGGATGTCAGCAACCGGCATGTTCAGCGTGGTGTAATAATCGGCGAGGCTCTGGTAATAAGCCAATCCGTTGGGCACCGAACCAATCCCCTCTTTGGCACGTGCATGGGGGATGTACTGGTTTTCCATAAAATCAGCCATAAGGCGGTAACCGGCTACAACGCCTTCCATAATGGCCGCTCGGGCCCCGGCGCGCAATTTTTCTTTTTCGCTTTCGCTGAATGATTCCGGAAGCTCTTTGAAAGGGCGGTAAAACAAACTTGTTTCCGGCGTTTGTACAATATGGCTTTTGTAGGTTACCTCGTACCCGTCGAAAATAGCCCTGGCCTGTGTCATACCGGTGCGGATGCCTTCTGCCAGCAGGTCTAAGTGTTCCTGCACATACCGCGGGAAATCACGCAATTTCAGGATATAGCGTTTGTAATCTGCGGGGGTGTTCAGCAGCATGGAGGTCATGTCGAACACGTAGGAAATGTGGAAACCATCGTCGGCCAGCAGCGGAATGAGGTAGCTTTTATAGCGGTAGTTTTCGGTTTGCTCCCTGCAGATAAACCGGAGCAGCGCTTTGCTGATTTGTTCGCTTTGGCTGAGTTGCGCGTCTTTGATTTTGCTTAAATTCAGGTCGAGGCTGGCATAAAAATCGGCACGGCGCTTGAAGTCTGCTTCTTTAAAAGAACCCAGAATACCCGTTCCAAGGGTATCTGAAGGTGTTGGTCTGGATTCCCTGCGCTGAAAGCTTTCATAGGATTCGATTAAGGCAGTCAGTTGCTTTGACGCTTTTTGGCCTGTAGCCGGTACAGCCAATAGCAGAAAAAGGTAAAAGATAGCTCTCATGATTCCCGTTTTGTGTTTGCAAACATAATCACTAATCGTTACAATTGCGCCAGCAACCACTCCCTTTCCGTAAGGGGATCGGTAGCGAGGATGCGGTCGCGAAGGTGTTGAGCGGTGGTTCGGTCGTAGGCATTGCGGCGCAGCAGTTGTTCTGTCAGTTTCAGGATGTTCAGGTAGTTTTTTTCGTGGTAACTCAGGGTGCGGCGCCGGCGCAAAAAAGCACGCGTGTTTTTGAGGTGGGTAGCCAACAGCTCGTTTTCCCCGGTTTCATAATATATTTTCATTTGCAGTACCCGGGCCATCATGTTGTGGAAAAAATCGCGGTAATCAGCGCTCTGGAGGTGCAGTAAAGCTGCGCGGTAATTCTTTCTGGCATACGCCAACCGGGCCGCATTCAATGCCACATGCAGGTCGCGGTGTTCTGGCTCGAGGTGCGGGCCATACCGTTGCACGAAATCATCGGCCCAGGCTAATTCTTCCAGGCGGATGGCAATCCCAACGATGTTGTTGTAGGTATATGGGGTAATCCAGCCGTCTTCCAGCAGTAACTGGCTTTCCAGGCCTAAATTGTAAATCGTAAACGCTTCCCGCAAAAATGCCTGCTGCCCCTCATTGATGCGGCGGATGCAGGAATTGAGTGCCAAAAGCAGCAGGTCGCGCATTTCAGTGGCCGGGAAATTGGAAAAATGCCGAATGATTGCTTCGCGAAAGCGAACAAATGCGGCATCGTTTTCGGGTTGCGACAGGGTGTGGTAGGCTTCGCGGTAAACGGCCACAGCCGGGGCTTCGGCATAAGGCATTTGTGCGGCCCACGCCAAAACTTCTTCGATCAGGGCGATGCGGTAATCGGTATCGGATACCTGCCGGTGGGCAAGGGCAAAACAGGCCTGCCGGAGTTTAAGGCTAATCATGGCACAAGTAAGGGCATCGTCCTGAGCTTGCAGGTTTTTTGGGCGTTGCCGCTCACCGCGTGCGACGGCTGAGGACTCCAGACGTTGCGGCACCCGGTCTCGCGCACGAAGAACGTCGACAGGGCGCCCAGCGCGGCGAATGCGGCGATCAGCATCAGGGCCGTGC
>JABWAJ010000297.1 GCA_013361075.1 Saprospiraceae bacterium
ATCTTCGCTTTCCGCAATATTGTTGGCAATGCTGTCAGAAAAAATGAACCCATCCTGCATGACTGCCCCGCATTGCGAACGCCAGAGTTGCGGGTCTACGTTGGATAGGGGAACTTTACCAACGCGGATAATGCCCTGAGTAGGCTGGTAAAACCCGAGCAAGAGCTTGATGAGCGTAGTTTTACCACTTCCGCTGGCGCCAACAATGGCCGTTATTTTGCCCTGCGGAACCGTCAGGGAAATGTCTTTCAGGGCCATTGGTGCCAATGGGTTGTATTGAAACGATACATTCTCGACCTGCAAGTCTCCGGATGAAGGCATCAGATCGGTGTACTCAGCGGCTGTTTCTTCCTCTATCTCGTGTATTTCACTCATGCGCTCTAAACTGATGCGTGCGTCCTGTGCTGCCCGGATGAAGGAAATCAGCTGAGATAGAGGAGCATTCATCTGCCCCACAATGTATTGAATTGCCAGCATCATGCCCAGCGTCAGGTCACCGCCGATCACGGCCCTCGCTGCTATGAAGGTAATGAGGATGTCTTTAAGCTGGTTGATGAAAAGGGCCCCGGCGTCCTGGTATTGCACAATGGCTAACGAACGCACATTGACCCGGAATAACCGGGCCTGAATATGTGCCCATTGCCACCGGCGTTTGCGTTCGCTGCGCTGCAATTTGATTTCCTGCATGCCCTGAATCAGTTCAATCAGGGCATTCTGGTTTTCGGACTGTTCGCGAAAGCGAAGGTGGTCTACCTGCGCTCGTTTGCGCAGGAAAAGTAAAATCCAGGAGAAGTAAAGCGCAGCTGAAAACAGGAAGACGAAAAAAATGAGCGGGTGGTAGATGGCCAGCACCAGGCCAAATATGACTAAGCTAAACAACGAAAACAGCGTATTGAGGGTAGAGCCTGTCAAAAAGACCTCGATGCGGCGGTGATCACCAATGCGCTGCAGGAGGTCGCCGGTCATTTTAGTATCGAAAAAACCAATGGGCAGGCGCATGAGCTTGGCAAGGAAATCGGAAATGAGGGCAATGTTCACCCGTGCACCAATGTGCAGCAGTATCCAGCTTTGGATGAAATTGGCCGTCATCTGGCCCAAAAATAAAGCCAGCTGGGCAAACAGAATCAGTGTGACAAAGCCCAGATCCTGATTGTCCACGCCTTTGTCAACAATGGCTTGCGTCAAAAACGGAAAAATGAGCTGGAATACGCTGACAATCATCAATCCGGCAACCAATTGCCACAGCAGGCCCCTGAATGGCCGCAGGTATTGCAATAAATAGGACAATCCCCTCCGGCGTTGGATGGGTTGGGCTTCTTCCCGGGTGTAAAATTCCGGGGTAGGCTCCAGCAGCAGGGCAATTCCCTTATTGCCCTCTCCGACCCAGTTTTTTAAAAAATCGGCATGGGGCAGTTTCATCTTGCCGGCAGCCGGATCTGCAATCCATACGTGGCTCCGGTTGATTTTATAAACAACCACAAAATGGCGTTGCCGCCAGTGAACAATGCAGGGCAGGGGGGCATCGGCAAGACCGTTTTCTTCGGGAGTTGAGCCCCTTAACGGCAATTTTACTGCCAGCGTACGGATGCCTATGCTTTCAGCTGCTTCCACAATGCCCCGAAGTGATACCCCTTCACGGTCAATATAGGACCTTTCGCGCAGGTATTGCACGGGGTAATGTTTGCCATAATGGGCTGCTACCATGCGCAGGCAGGTAGGGCCACAATCCATGGCATCTAATTGGCGGTAAAAAGGAAAGTTTCGCAGGGGCATGGGTGTGTACGTTTTTCAATGGGATGAAAGGTAAAGATGATTTTTGAACAGGATGAATTTGAACACTAAAAATTGATGCTTTTCGCAAACAAACCTACCCGAAAACTATACATGGGCCCGACAACCCAAAACCATTTCCTGCCGTTTTATATTAATTTTATGTAAATTACACTTTCCTAAAATCAAAACCCTCCTATTATGAAGCAAAAGCACTACTTATTCACCTTGATTTTTGTGGCCCTGTCTGTAACCGGACTGGTAGCCCAAACTACCCTTAGCGGGAAAATTACGGATGCCGAATCGGGAGAACCTATTTATGGAGCAACCATTGTTGTCAAAGGTTCAAATGTAGGCACGGTTACCGATTTTGATGGCAATTACACCCTGAATGCACCCTCAGGGGCAACTACGATTGTGGTGAGCTACATAGGATACAAGAGCGAAGAATTGGCCATTAGCGGCGGGAAATTGGATGTGGCACTTTCAGAGGGCATTGAAATCGAAGCGGTTACCGTTATTGGTTCCCGAAATGCGACCCGTACCAAACTCGAAACCGCCGTACCGGTTGATGTCATCCCGATTGCCTCTGTGATGAGTGAAGTCGGACAGGTAGACCTGAACCAGATCCTTACCTACATTGCGCCTTCTTTCCAATCGGCCCGCCAAACCATCGCCGACGGTACCGACCACGTGGATCCCGCACAGCTGCGGGGCCTTGGCCCCGATCAGGTGCTGGTCCTCATCAATGGCAAACGCCGGCACCAGAGCGCCCTGGTCAATGTAAACGGCACAGTAAACCGCGGCACCGTTGGCACTGACCTTTCGGCGATTCCGGCCTCTTCCATTGAACGCATTGAAATTTTGCGCGATGGCGCTGCGGCGCAATACGGCTCTGACGCCATTGACGGGGTGGTGAACATCGTTCTGAAGCAAAAAACCGGCATTCTGGACGGCAGCATCAGCTATGGCCTGAATGCAACAACCTACGATAAAAACTATGCCCTGTTTAAACTGGCGGGCAATACCGCTGATCCGGGCGTCAGTGTAACAGATGGCAATACCCTTCAGGCTGGTTTGAACTATGGATTTAAGTTAGGCAGAAAAGGGTTCATCAGCCTGACCGGTGAATACATCAGCCGCGATGCGACCAACCGTGCAGGCACCTACACCGGGCAAGTCTATCCAAGTGTAAACGGTGCCGACAAAAGCGACTCGATCATTGTGGCGCGGGGCCTTACCCGCGAAACGTTTGACATGCTCATTGGTGCTTCCGAAATGAAAGGTGGCGGGGCCATGTTGAACGGCGAATACGGCCTTAGCAAAAACTGGACCCTCTATGCTTTTGGCGGCTACAACCAGAAAAACGGGGTTTCGGCCGGGTTCTACCGCTACCCAAGCTCCATCGCCAGCGGCGCCAGGGTTTATGCCACCAATGTACTTGGCATTTATCCGAACGGCTTCCTGCCTATGATTGAAAGTTCCCTGGCCGACCTTTCCGTTGCAGCAGGTTTGCGCGGAAAACTCGGCGAAAAATGGAACCTCGACCTCAGTCATACTTACGGCCAGAACGCGTTTGATTTCACCATTACCAACTCGGTCAACTATACGCAGTTTGCGAACAACGCAGGCAACAAGCAAACGGAATTTGATGCAGGCGGACTCGAGTTTACCCAAAATACGACCAACCTGGACCTGTCCCGGAAATTTGATGTACTGGAGGGCCTCAACCTTGCCTTTGGTGGAGAATACCGTTCGGAGGCATTTAGCATCCGGGCTGGAGAGGAAGCATCGTGGCGAAACTTCGACACAGGTTCTGCTGCGGCTTCGGGCGCACAGGTGTTTGCAGGTTTTTTTCCGGCCAATTCAGGGGAAAATTCGCGCAATAGTGCTGCCGGGTATGTAGACCTTGAGCAGGATTTTACCAAAAACTGGCTGGTCACAGCTGCGGTTCGTTATGAAAATTATTCTGATTTTGGCAGCACGTTCAATTATAAAGTTGCAACCCGTTATAAAATCGGGAGCAGCCTCTCGCTGCGTGCTTCGGCGAACTCTGGTTTCCGGGCCCCTTCTATGCAACAGCGTTTTTACGCAAAAACAAATACCCTTTTCATCAATGGTCCGAATGGCCTCGTTCCGCAGGAAGTAGGTACGTTTACCAACGACAGCGAACCAGCCCGCATTTTGGGGATACCACAATTGCAGGAAGAAACCTCACAAAGCTATGCTGTGGGGCTAACCGCACGTCCGGCTTCCGGCCTCGAAATTACGGTTGACGCCTACCAGATCGACATTGACAACCGCATTGTGCTGACCAATAACTTCGGAAGTGGTGGCAACGCCGACCTTGCCGCACAATTGGCTGCAGCAGGTGCCGGACAGGCCAACTTCTTCTCCAATGCAGTCAATACAACTTCCAGAGGCATAGAAGCGGTGGTCGTTTATTCGAAGGCATTTGGGGCGCACGACTTTCGGGCAACCCTTGCCGGTGCGTTTATTGACAACGAAGTGGAAAAAGGTGCGGACGGCAAACCCCTCATCAACGCGTCACCCATTTTGGTCGAAACAGGGCAGGTAGGCAACTATTTCAACCGCGAAGACCAAAGCCGCATTGAAGTAGCCAACCCAAAACACAAAATCAGTTTTACGCTGAATTATAAAATAAACAAATTCAGTGCCATGCTGCGGGCAGTTAATTTTGGTGAGGTCGTGTATCTCGATGCAACGATTGACCCGACAAGACCGGAAAACTTCCCAACCAATGCCTTTTCGGGACAAAAAGAAACGCTTGACCAGACGTTCGGGGCAAAAACTGTATTTGACCTTTCCCTGACTTACCGCCTTGTGGAAGGTATTGGTTTCACCATCGGTGCCAACAACCTCCTGGATACTTATCAGGACATCCATGCGCATTCGGGCAACATGAGCCTCGGGCGTTTTGTCTACAGCCGGCGGGTGCAGCAGATGGGCTTCAACGGGCGCTATATTTTTGCGCGTTTGAAGTTTGACATCAGGTAATTTTTGAGACGCCTGATCAAAGGCAGCAAATACCGGGCATTGCAGTGACCGGCAAGTACAACAGGAGGCTCCCCAAATTTTGGGGAGCCTCCCTCATTTACAGGCTGTTCAAGATCAACGTAGTAAGTAGTCTGATTCAGGATCTTAAATAAACAGCATGTGCGTTCCTACACCTGAGCCTTGTTTGTAAAAATCGCCCACCGTGATCACTCCGTCTACATCGTCGTATAGATCCTCTTTCTGGTAGTGAAACATATCCATGGCTAATTTACAGGCCCAGAGTTTGACACCTGAAGCTTTCAGAATGTCAAGGAATTCATGTACATCCGGCATGTCAATCCGTTCCATTTCTTTTTTCATCATGTGCGTGGCCAGGGCTTCCATTCCGGGCAGTCCGCCCAGCAACGTGGGCATGTGCATGGCAGGATTGCCTACCGTTGCGATGTGCAGGTGTTCCAGTTTCTTTTTGTGTATGGCCTCCAGACCAAAAAAGGTAAAGAACATTTCTGCTTCGATCCCTTCCATTCTTGCGCCGTTGGCGAGTACGAATGCTGCGTACACATTCTCAAGCGTCGCTTTGGACAGGATGATCATCATTTTTTTTATATCGCCATTGTTATCATTCATGACCGTTGTTTTTTAAAGTGAAGCAGTTAAATGCAACTGGCTGGTTTTGGAATACCGGCAATTTTGGATGCCGTTTTTAAAGGCGCTACCGGAAAAAGCTGGTAAAATTCCTTGATGTCTACCACGCCGCTTTTTCCGATTTTGCGGATGCTGAGCGGGCTGTCATTTTTATATTCCTTTTGGAGATATTCGATGACCTGCCAGTGCCGTGGCGTCATCTCAACGTTGGCTTCCTGAGCCAGATTCGTGCCGATTGCCTGGTTCCACTGAGCAAAATTGGTGAGGTATCCCTCTTCGTTAACCTGTACGGTTGTTCCCGCAATTATCTTTTCCATGAATGATTTATTTTAAATTAATCAAATACTTTTCCGGATTCTGACATGGTCGCTGATACAAATGGAATGTGGGTGCCTTTCAGCAACATGTTCCAGTAAATCCAGCGAAAAGCCAGTTTGCCCATGTGATTGATGCGGCTTTCTTTGAGAAGGCGAAGCGGTCCAATTCCCGGGAACGGGAAGGTGCCTTCTACAGGTTCGTGTGTGTAGTTGAAATCGATGAGCAGAGCCTTTCCGTTTCCGGTTTCCACAAAGCAGTTGGCGTGGCCGTCGAATTCTTCTTTCAGGGGCTCACCAGCTATGTAATGCAGGATGTTGTCGGTTAGAATCTCCGCTTCAAAGTGGGCAACCGAGCCCGCTTTTGAGGCTGCAATATCAGTAGCGTCACCAATCACAAAAACATTTGGCCAGTTTTTGGATTGCAGGGTTGCTTTGTGGGTTGGTACGTAGTTGAGGTCGTCTCCCATGCCGGAGCGGGCGATCAGTTCATCCCCTTTGTTGGTTGGCACCGTGACCAGCAAATCAAAAGGAATGGTTCGGCCGCCGTAGTCAATGATTGTTTTTTGCTCGTTGTCAACACGTTCTATGGCAAAATCGCTTTCAATTTTAATGTGCTTTTCTTCGAGCAGGTGCTCCAGGGCTGCGGTGGCTTTGGGTTTTGTAAAAGCACCGCTCAACGGGGTAACAAAAGTGATGTCAACTTTGTCCCGCATGTTTCTTTGAGTGAAATAAGAATCGGCAAGAAATGCAAATTCCAAGGGGGCAACCGGGCACTTGATGGGCATTTCCGTGATGTGGACCAATAGTTTTCCTCCATCCCATTCCCGCAGTTTATTGCGCAAAGCCAGGGCACCTTCAAAGGTATAAAAGTCGAAAACGCTTTTGTGCCATTCTGCACCCGGCATGCCCTCCGTTTCCTCCGGCGCAATTTTGCAACCCGTGGCTACGATCAGAATGTCGTAGGTAATGTGTTCGCCGTTTGCCATAGACACGTATTGCTCCTGAGGCACAATCCGGTCAATTTTTTCTGTAATCAGGTTCACATGGCGGGGAATAAAATCTTTGATCGGCTTGACGATGTCATCGGGGTCATAAATGTCAAATGGAAGAAAAAGGTATCCGGGCTGATAATAGTGCTCTTTTCTTTCATCAATCACATCTATGTCCCAATCTTTTTCATTAAGGCGATGGCGCAAATGGTTGGCCATCATGGTTCCGGCTGTACCGGCTCCCAGAATAATTATGCGTTTCATCGTTCTGTGTTTCAATGACCCAAATTTCCTGCGCTACCTC
>JABWAJ010000298.1 GCA_013361075.1 Saprospiraceae bacterium
CTTATGGCATTGCGGATACTTCGCATACAACCAATGCGGCTTTTTTTGACTATGATAACGATGGCGATCTGGATCTTTATCTCGTAATCAATCAAATGGATCAGGGTGCTGTCCCCAACCGTTATCGTCAAAAAATAGTAGATGGTACTTCTCACCGAACCGATAAGCTCTTCCGTAATGATTTTGACAAAAACCTGGGCCATGCTGTTTTTACTGACATCTCGGGGGAAGCGGGCATCACCATCGAAGGCTTTGGACTGGGCGTCAACATTTGCGACATCAACCGCGATGGCTGGAAAGACATTTACGTTACCAACGATTATCTGACCAATGACCTCTTCTGGATCAATAGCCCAAAAACAGACGGTACACCAGGCCGGCGTTTTGTCGACAAGGCACCGAGCTACCTCAAACACACCAGCCATTCTGCGATGGGTAATGACGTGGTGGATCTAAACAATGATGCACTTGCCGATATAGTTGCGCTGGACATGTTGCCGGAGGATAATTTCAGGCGAAAAACCATGTTGCCTCCCAATAATTACGCTACTTATTTCAACAACGACCGCTTCGGATATCAGTACCAATATGTTAGAAACACCCTGCAACTCAATATGGGCACACGCCCCGACACTGGCGAGCCATTGTTTAGTGAAATTTCCATGCTCTCCGGCATTTCTTCGACCGATTGGAGCTGGACCCCGCTGGTTGCAGATTTTGACCACAATGGTTATCGGGACATCATCATTACCAATGGCTTTCCTAATGATGTAACAGACCGTGATTTCATCGATTACAACAACGATAAAGGCAGTTTTTTAGACAAAAACCAGATTCTGGCAAAAATCCCTTCTGTAAAAATCCGTAATTACGCCTTCCGAAATGCCACCGGTGCCCAATCCAACAACACCCGGATTCCGGTATTTGAGAACGTTTCTGAGCTATGGGGCATCACCCAAAACAGTTTTTCCAATGGTGCCGCTTATGCCGACCTCGACAACGATGGCGATCTGGACTATGTCGTCAACAACATCAACGACAGCGCCTTTGTCTTCAGAAATAAGCTCGTGGAATCCAAATCACCGAATTCCAACTGGCTAAAAATCAAATTCAAGGGCAGTGAAAACAACCGAAACGGACTTGGAGCAATAATTGAGTTGTATGGCAAAAATGGCAAGAAACAATTATGGGAAAATACGCCCTACCGGGGCTATCTCTCCTCTGTTGAAGCGGGTGCCCATTTCGGCTTGGGAGGCGACTCCCAAATAGACAGCGTCGTCATCACCTGGCAGGAAGGTAAAACGGAGGTATTAAAAAACGTTGCAGCAAACCAGCTGCTGGAAGTGGACATCAAAAATGCAGGAGCATCCTACCCGAACAAGCGGATGGCGGCCTCCTCGCTTGTATTTTCGGATATTTCAGCCAGTCTCAACCTTAATTACATTCACCCTGAAAGCGATTATATTGACTACAATGTCCAACGCTTATTGCCGCATAAACTGTCGCAATACGGCCCGGGTATCGCTGTATCTGATGTTAATGGCGACGGGTTGGATGATTTTTACATTGGTGGCTCGCACTTCAACAAAGGCAAGTTTTTTATTCAGCAGACCAATGGTAGTTTTGACCTCCAGGATCTGCTTCCCGGCCCTGACGGTGACGCAAAAATTGAAGAAGAGCTGGGTGTTCTTTTTTTTGACGCCGACAATGACGGCGATGCGGATTTGTACTTAGCCAACGGGGGCTATGAATTTGAGCTAAGTGATTCGGTATATCAGGATAAATTGTTCGTGAACGAAGGAGGAAAATTCAGGCTCGCAGAAAGTGCCCTGCCCCGGTTTCTGTGCAGTAGTTCATGTGTGAAAGCCGCAGATTTTGACCGGGATGGTTATCTCGATTTGTTTGTCGGAGCCCGGGTTTTGCCCTTCGAGTATCCAACCCCGGTGACGAGTTATTTGCTCCGCAACGATGGGAAAGGAAATTTTTCCATCGCCAATCAAATCGTTGCTCCCGCTCTTGAAAAAATCGGACTTGTTTGTGACGCCCTATGGACTGATTTTGACAACGATGGCTGGATCGACTTGCTCCTTGCCGGTGAATGGATGCCTTTGACCTTTTTACACAACAAAAAGGGCATTCTGGCTCCGATTCAGGTACCTAACTCAACCGGTTGGTGGAACAGCCTGACCGCCGCAGATTTTGACCTCGATGGCGACATGGACTATGTAGCAGGTAACCTTGGGGTGAATACCTTGTTGCGCTCCAGCGAACAGCAGCCTGTAGAGCTTTATTTTGCCGATTTTGACGAAAACAAAGGGCTGGATATTTTCCTGGCCTCTTATTTCCCGGACCGGCAGGGGCGATCAACCAAATTTCCGTTTTTCGTCCGCGGCGATATGGAAATGCAAGTACCCAAACTCAAAGGGTTGTTTCCACGCCACTACCTGTTTGGAGAGGCAACCATCCAGGACGTAGTCGATCGTTTTCCTAAAGCCACACCGATGGTTTATAAAGCGCCACAATTAAAAACCTGTTACCTCGAAAATACCGGTGATCAAAAATTCAAACTTCATGAGCTGCCCTTGGAAGTCCAGCTGGCTCCTGTCTATGGCATGATTTCAGGGGATGATTTTAATGGCGATGCCTTACCCGACCTTTTGTTGTGTGGCAATGACTATGGCACAGAAGTAGGTATGGGGAGGTACGATGCCCTGAACGGGTTGCTGCTCACCGGAGACGGAAAAGGGGGATTGGCACCTGTTGCTATGCAAGAAAGTGGAATTTGTATTCCCGGAGATGCAAAAAGCCTGGTCGAACTCAAAGGTGCTGATGGCAATGTGTTGATTGTAGCCGGTCAAAATCGCGGACCATTGAAAGTTTTCAGGCAGCAACTTGGGAAAAGAAAATTTTTGCCCCTGAATCCTTTGGATTGTGTAGCCATTGTTCGCTTAAAAGATAGGCGAACCTATCGGAAAGAATTGCCCTATGGACATGGCTTTTTGTCACAGTCTGCCCGTCGCATACTGATCCCCGATCAGGCAAAACACATTGAGATTATTGATTATCAAGGGAGTAAACGAACAATCGAATTGCAATAGAATGGCAAAATATTGTATCCTGCTGGTGATGGGTGTTGTGGCGCTGGGGTGCCGGAACCACGGAAAAAACAACTCCTGGGTGGCTGTTTACCCCGGTTTGGGGACGAACTCCTCGCCCCGGTTAGCCGACCTTACCGGGGACGGCGTTCCGGATGTGGTAATGGGCGCAGGAAAAAATGAGTGGGTGGCTTCAGACACAGCTGTGATTGCCCTCGATGGCCAAAACGGAAATTTGCTCTGGCAGGTTGCTGCCCCCAACCAGGTAGTTGGTTCTGCCCTTTTTCTTGAGGTAACAGGAGATGGAATAAAGGATGTTTTCATTGGTGGGCGGAGTGCATTTATGGTCGGGATTGACGGGCATACCGGAAAACTGCTGTGGAAATATGACCCGTCAAAGGACACAACGGGCGTTTTGAAATTTGCCCATTACTGCTTTTTTAACCCACAAACCATACCCGACCAAACTGGTGACGGAATTCCGGATTTATTGGTGGCAAATGGAGGCAACGCTGCGGCATTTCCCAATTCAAACCAGTTTCGCGACCCCGGAGTATTAATGGTCATCAACAGCAAAACTGGTGAAATCATTGCAGCAGCAGCTATGCCCGACGGCAGGGAAACATACCAGTCCCCCGTTGTTCATGATTTTGCCGGCAACAACAACCCCGAGATCATTATTGGTACTGGCGGCGAAACAATTGGCGGCAATCTGTACCGATGTTCCCTGGCAGCGGTGTTAACAGGCAATTTATCCGGAGCAAAGGCTCTGCATTATACCGGAGGACATGGATTTATCGCGCCCCCTGTTCTGGCAGACCTGACGGGCGACGGCACTTTAGACATCGTTGCCAACAATCAGGGCGGGATTGTGTTTGCCTTTGACGGGCGCTCCGACAGTTTGCTCTGGAGCTTAACTGTACCTGGAACAGAAGCAAGCAGCAGCCTGGCTGTAGGCTATTTCAACGACGATGAAGTTCCTGATTTTTTCGGTCAATATGCAGTTGGCGTCTGGCCGGATAATAAAGGTGCAAGGCAGATAGCCATAGACGGCCAAAATGGCCATATTTTGAAGGAATTTGCATTAGGGTGCACTGGTTTCTTTTCTCCTATTGCCTGGGACTTTGACCAGGATGGCTT
This sequence comes from Saprospiraceae bacterium, assembly GCA_013361075.1. Classification (GTDB taxonomy): domain Bacteria; phylum Bacteroidota; class Bacteroidia; order Chitinophagales; family Saprospiraceae; genus JABWAJ01. The sequence goes on from JABWAJ010000298.1 coordinate 4,236, forward strand.
TGACGAGGTGTTGATGAGTGTCAACGATTACAATTGTACGGGCATTTTCGTGACGGATATTGAACACTACCTGGCCATTTTTGACATGCAGGATGGAAACGTCCGCCCGTTTACTGAGCGAAAAGAGGTAAAAAATTTGTCTTCGACTCCCTGGCTTGGCGACATGGACGAAGATGGTTTTTTGGATGTAGTATACTGCGTTCAGGCCAACACTTCAAAAATTATCGAGTTTTTTGGGATGGCCGTACTGCGTCATGAATCCCGTTACCGCATTCAGGCCCCTTCCGACTGGGGAGGATATATGGGAACAACCGGAGACGGAATTTTTCGAAAAAAAAGCAGACTGCCCCAATAGCTATTTTGTACCCGACCTAACATTAAAACGAAATTTGACATGTACTTACTGGGCTACGACATAGGATCTTCCTCTATAAAAGCAGCATTGGTCAGCATAGAAACTGGCGAAAAAATTGCTGTGGTGCAATCGCCTGCAAAAGAAATGGACATCCTTTCCCCAAAGCCGGGGTGGGCAGAACAACACCCGGAAACCTGGTGGAGCAATGTATGTATTGCTACAAAAAAACTATTGGATAAATCAGGTGCGAAACCGGCAGAAATAAAAGGAATTGGCATTGCCTATCAAATGCATGGATTGGTACTCGTTGACCAAAACAAACAGGTTTTGCGGCCTTCTATCATCTGGTGCGATGGACGGGCAGTGGATATTGGCAATCGCGCATTCAACGAAATCGGGCAGGAAAAGTGCCTTTCCCACCTGCTCAACTCACCCGGCAACTTTACTGCTTCCCGCCTGAAATGGGTACAGCAATACGAGCCCGAGGTGTATGAAAAAGTGCATAAATTTATGCTTCCCGGCGAATACATTGCCATGAAGCTCACCGGGGAAATACTAACAACACCAGGAGGGCTTTCTGAAGGCATTTTCTGGGATTTTAAAAAAAATGAAGTCGCCGGATTCCTGCTGGATTATTTTGGTTTTGATCGGGGAATCCTGCCCGATGCCGTTGCAGCTTTTTCCCATCAGGGCAAGTTGACACAGGATGCTGCTCAGGATACAGGCCTTTTGGAAGGCATTCCGGTGTCATACCGTGCCGGCGACCAGCCCAACAATGCCCTTTCCCTCAATGTACTGAACCCCGGAGAAGTCGCTGCGACGGGAGGTACCTCGGGGGTTGTCTATGGGGTCGTTGACCAGCCGAATTTTGACCAGCAATCGCGGGTAAATGGGTTTGTCCATGTCAATCACGAAGCACAATCTCCCCGCATTGGCATCCTTCTTTGCATCAATGGCGCCGGGATTCAGTACAGTTGGACCCGGCAACAACTGACTTCCGGCATCGAAACCTACGAGAACATGGAACAACAGGCTGCTTCAGCACCACCAGGTTCGGATGGATTGCGCATTCTCCCGTTTGGTAATGGCGCTGAAAGAATGCTGGGAAATATAGACATTGGCTCCAGAATCAACAACCTGCATTTTAATCGCCACACCCGGGCTCATTTTTACAGAGCGACCCTCGAGGGCATTGCATTTTCCTTTGTTTATGGCATGGAAATTTTGAAAAAAATGGGGCTGAACGTCCAGATCATTCGCGTTGGCAACGACAATTTGTTTCAGTCGCCCGTTTTTTCCAATACAATTTCCAACCTCGTCGGCAGCAGGATTGAAGTGGTAGAAACAACCGGAGCAGTTGGAGCTGCCAAAGCTGCCGGCGTGGCAACAGGTATTTTCAACTCCGTAAACGAGGCAGTAAAAGGCAGTAGTGTATTGCTGGCCTACGAGCCATTTAATCGAAACGGGGTTTATCAGGATGCCTATCAAGCCTGGGAAAATGATTTAAAAAAGGCTATTTAAAAAATTGTAAATCAATTACTCGCAATAAACAATGGAGTCATTAAATTCAACAAAAATCACAATAAGTCTCGGAGAAACAGAATTCTTCAAAGGCATTGGCCGCATTCCCTACGAAGGGCGCGAATCCGATAACCCGCTTGCTTTCCGGTGGTACGACGAAAGCCGTGTGGTAGGAAATAAGACGATGAAGGACCATTTCAGGTTTGCAGTGGCGTGGTGGCATACTCTTTGCGGCACAGGCGGCGATCCATTTGGCACAGGAACCAAAAATTTTCCGTGGCTTGCCAAAGGTGATCCTTTTGAACAAGCCAAAGAAAAAATGGATGCCGGGTTTGAATTCATTACCAAACTGGGACTCCCTTACTATTGCTTCCATGATTTCGACCTGATCGCAGAAGGTCCTACCCTTGCGGAAAGCCAAAAAAGGTTGGAATTTATCACCGACTATGCGCTTGAAAAGCAAAAAGCCTCCGGGGTGAAAGTGCTTTGGGGCACGGCTAACCTGTTTTCCAATCCGCGTTACATGAATGGTGCGGCCACCAACCCCGATTTTGCCGTAGTCGCTTACGCCGGGGCTCAGGTAAAAAATGCCTTAGACGCCACCATCAAACTCGGCGGTGAAAACTACGTTTTTTGGGGCGGTCGGGAAGGCTACATGTCGCTGCTCAACACCAACCTGAAGCGGGAATTGGACCACATGGCGGCTTTCCTTCACGCAGCCAAAGATTACGCCAGGGCAAATGGTTTCAAAGGCAGCTTTTTCATCGAGCCAAAGCCCATGGAACCCAGCAAGCACCAATACGATTTTGACGCAGCAACCTGCATCGGTTTCCTGCGCGAATACGGTCTGATGGACGATTTTAAACTGAACCTGGAGTTCAACCACGCCACGCTGGCACAGCACACCATGCAGCACGAAATGCAGGT
>JABWAJ010000299.1 GCA_013361075.1 Saprospiraceae bacterium
GACCATCATCATGAGGTAGAGCCACGTACCCTCCTGGTAAGTTACCTGCGGGACACCCTGCGGCTTACCGGTACCCACGTTGGCTGCGATACCAGCAGCTGCGGAGCCTGCACCGTACACATCAACGGGCTGGCTGTGAAATCCTGTACTGTGCTTGCCGTTCAGGCCGACGGTGCTTCGATTACCACAATTGAAGGAATGGCCAACGGGCAGTTGCACCCCCTGCAGGAAGGTTTTCACCAGATGCATGGTTTGCAATGCGGCTTCTGCACCCCCGGCATGATCATGACTGCTGCAGACTTATTGGCCAGAAATCCGAACCCGAGCGAAGCAGAAATCCGACACGCATTGGAAGGCAATCTCTGCCGGTGTACGGGCTATCACAATATTGTAAAATCCGTGCAGTACGCTGCCGAAAAAATAAGTAAGGAGGTCGCACCATGAGTACCAACTATATCGGGAAATCAGTCAGGCGGGTAGAAGACAAACGCTTCATCACCGGCAAAGGGAAATACACCGATGACATCATCCTTCCGGGCATGACCCATGGAATATTTGTCAGAAGTCCCTACGCACATGCCAAAATCAACGGAATTGATACTGCTACAGCCTTGAAAATGCCGGGTGTTGTAGCCATTTTCACCGGGGCCGACCTGGCCGACGTAAATGGCGTGCCGTGCGGCTGGCAGGTTAATTTCAAAAACGGCGATACCATGAAGGAACCCAAGCATCCACTACTGGCCCATGGAAAAGCCCTTCATGTTGGTGATCCTGTTGCTTTTGTCATTGCAGAAACACCGGAACAGGCAAAAGACGCAGCCGACGCAGTAGAGGTAGATTACGAAGAACTACCCGCCGTTACAAATCCGGCAGAAGGAGTCAAACCCGGCGCCCCGCTCGTGCACGACACCGCACCAGGCAATATTGCTTTTGACTGGGAACTCGGCAACCCAAAAGCTGAGGTGGATGCTGCCCTTGCAGCAGCGGCACACATCACAACTCTGGAATTTGTCAACCAGCGCATGGCACCTAATGCCATTGAGCCACGTAGTTACATAGGAGCTTACGATACAACCAGCGACAAATACACGCTTTATACAAGTACCCAAAACCCACACCTGATCCGGTTGCTGATGTGTGCTTTTGTTCTTGGTATTCCTGAGCACAAAGTACGGGTGGTAGGACCGGATGTCGGAGGAGGATTTGGATCCAAAATTTTTCACTACACAGAAGAAGCCCTCATTACCTGGTGCGCCCACAAAATCAGCCGCCCGGTAAAGTGGACTTCTACACGCAGTGAAGCGTTTATGCTTGATGCGCATGGCCGCGACCACGTGACCAAAGCTCAGATGGGTTTCGATGCAAATGGGAAGATCACCGCATTGAAAGTAAATACCTATGCCAATATGGGGGCGTTTTTGTCCACGTTTGCGCCGGCTGTTCCAACTTACCTGCACGGTACTTTACTTCAGGGCTTATACACTACGCCCAAAATTAATGTAGATGTAACCGCTGTTTTTACGCATACGAATGCAGTAGACGCCTATCGCGGAGCGGGGCGGCCTGAGGCAACTTACCTCCTGGAACGCTTGATTGATCTTTCTGCTTTGGAAATGGGCGTTGATCCGGTAGAACTACGGCTCAAAAACTTTATTCCTGCTTTCGATGGCGTGACCCAATCCGGCTATCAAACCCAGGTTGCCCTTCAATACGACAGCGGAAACTACCAGGGCGTAGTAGAAAAAGGACTGGCCATGCTGGGGTACGCCGACTTCCGAAAGGCGCAGAAAGAAGCCGCCAAAAATGGCAAACTGCTCGGGGTGGGCTTCTCGACTTACATCGAAGCTTGCGGCATCGCTCCCTCTGCAGTAGTGGGGTCGCTTGGCGCACGGGCAGGGCTTTATGAAGTTGGCCAGGTACGTGTGCAGCCCACCGGAAAGGTGAGTGTATTCACAGGTGCCCACTCTCACGGCCAGGGCCATGAAACCACTTTTGCCCAAGTGGTGGCAGACAAACTTGGCATTTCAATGGAAGATGTCGATATCGTTCATGGCGATAGCGATACCGTTGCTTTCGGCATGGGGACCTATGGTTCCAGAAGCCTTGCTGTTGGCGGTTCTGCCATTATAAAGAGCATCGACAAAATTATTGAAAAAGGGAAAAAAATTGCCGCCCATAAGCTTGAAGCTGCTGCCGGGGATATAGCATTTGAAAATGGAAAATTTACCGTCAAAGGTACCGACAAGTCGTTGAGCTTCGGCGATATTGCCCTGACAGCTTACGTACCACACGTCTATCCGGCCGATTTGGAACCCGGCCTGGATTTCAGCAGCTTCTACGATCCAACGAATTTTACGTACCCATTTGGCTGCCATATCGCGGTGGTTGAGGTAGAAAAGGAAACCGGAAAAGTTAGCCTCAAGCGGTTCATCGCGGTTGACGATGTCGGCAATGTCATCAATCCAATGATTGTCGAAGGCCAGATTCACGGCGGCGTTGTGCAGGGTATAGGCCAGGCACTGTTTGAAGGAGTGGAATACGATGAAAACGGTCAGATGACTAATGCCTCGTATATGGACTATTGTATGCCACGTGCCGACGATTTGCCCATGTTCGAAACCGGCAGCCAGGTTACACCCTGCCCACACAATCCGCTTGGCGTAAAAGGCGCGGGAGAAGCAGGCTGTATTGGCTCTACGCCAGCCGTGGTTAATGCGGTAATTGATGCACTTTGGAGTGGTGGCCACCAGGTGAGAGACATCCTGATGCCGCTTACGCCGGAACGCGTCTGGACCGCCATGCAATAATTCATAGCACCCCAGACTGGAGTGCCAATCTTTAAAAGCTGGCAGTTTTCAGCAACTGTCAAATAACTTAAAAAGATGATACCAACCACATTTGAATATACCAAAGCCGCGACGGTAGCAGATGCCATTGCAGCGCTCGGCAACGGCGACGGGAAGCTTCTCGCCGGCGGCCATAGCTTAGTACCCGCCCTGAAGCTGCGTCTGAATCAACCTGACCGCCTGATCGACATCAGCCAGATTGCTGAATTGCGCACCATTCATGAGGAAAATGGGACTATCGTCATTGGTGCTGCAGCAACCCATCACGAAATTGCTACCAGCGCGCTGGTGCGTTCCAAACTGCCCATGCTGGCGGATGGCGCAGGCCAAATCGGCGATGTACAGGTACGCAACCGGGGCACCATCGGTGGTAGCCTGGCACATGCTGACCCTGCTGCTGACTGGAGTGCCATGGTGCTGGCAGCAGGAGCTACCATAGCCGTACAGGGCAGTAAAGGCACCCGAAAAATTGCAGCAACTGATTTTTTTACCGGTATTTTTTCGACGGCTCTTGCCGGCGATGAAATCATTACCGCTATCCACATACCAATTTTGCCGGGTGCAAGGGCAACCTATCAGAAGTTTGCCCAACCCGCTTCCCGTTTTGCCATTGTTGGATGTGCAGCCCAGCGCGCCCCCGACGGGCAGGTTCACATTGCTTTTACCGGATTGAGCGACGCGCCGCACCGGGATCACGCGGCTGAAGCTGCGGTCTCCGGCAAACCGCTTGATGCCGCCACCATTGCCGCCGCTGCTGCCGCCGCTGCAGAAAACGTTTCCATCAACGTGGATCATTATGCTTCGGAAAAATACCGCAAGCACCTGGCAAAGGTTTATGTTAAACGAGCGTTAGAAGCGATAGCTTAAGACGCATACATGACAGAACAAACAACAACACTGGACAAAATCAGGGCCATGCTCTCCGGGCAGGGGTACATCACCGATAACTCGGTAAGCATGGCCGTTTTTTTGTCCATGCAATTGCAAAAACCGCTCCTGATCGAAGGCCCGGCTGGTGTAGGGAAAACGGAAATAGCAAAAGTAATGGCCGCAGCTTTGCAAACCGACCTCATTCGCCTTCAATGTTATGAAGGATTGGATGCAACGCATGCTTTGTACGAATGGAACTACCAGCGCCAATTGCTCCACCTCAAAGCTACGGAGCAAAGTGAGCTGTCGGTAGCTGAAAAAGAAGCGACTATTTTCGGCCGCGATTTTTTGTTGAAACGCCCGTTATTGCAAGCCATCACTCACCACAAAAGGCCAGTACTGCTGATTGACGAAATAGATCGTTCGGACGAAGAATTTGAAAGCTTTCTGCTTGAATTGCTGAGTGACTGGCAAATCACCATTCCTGAAATTGGCACAATCAAGGCAACGCATATTCCACAGGTCATCCTGACCGGCAACCGCACCCGGGAACTGTCAGAAGCCCTGCGTCGCCGCTGTCTTTACCTCTATATCGACTATCCGGATTTTGAAAAAGAATGGATGATTGTCAAAAACAAAGTTCCGGGTATTGACGACCGGCTCGCAGAGCAGATTTGCCGGTTTATTGAAACCCTCAGAACCCTCCAGTTGGAAAAAACACCGGGTATTGCGGAAACACTTGACTGGGCTTTTGCCCTTTCCGGTCTTCACATCGACCACCTCGATCGCACCCTGATTGAACAAACTTTCGGAGTTATTCTTAAAGACTGGAAAGATACCCGCCGGGTACAATTGTCTTTGTCAGAACTTCTGGAACGCACCGGCATTCAATCCAAATTTGACGACTTGTGATGATCCGTCATACTGCCCTTTCCGCCAATATTGTAGCGTTTTGCCGCTTTTTGCGAAAAAAAGGATTTACGCTGAGTGCTGAAGAAGAAGCAGATGCGCTGCGATCTCTGGAGTGGATTGACTACACCTACCCCGATGAAATGCGCGATGCGCTTCGGGCTGTGCTGTGCCGCAGTCGACGCAGCCTTGAAGCCTTTGATTCGCTTTTTCACCAGTATTGGAAAGAGCTGGAAAGGGCTGTTGACAGCAAAATTGCCCATCAGGAACAACCAAAGCCCAGGCCGGCACGCCAACAGGAAGTTTTTAAATCTTTGAAAACCTGGCTCAACGGCAATCAGGAAAAAGAAGAAGAACTCACGGCTTATTACGGGCTGGACGAGAACCTTAACCAGCGCAATTTTGCTGCTGTTCCGGCAGATGAAGTAGACGAACTGATGCGTGTGATTCGCGCGCTGTCCCGTCGTCTGGCTGCTCACCTCAACCGGCGCCGACAGGCAACCCGCCATCAGGGCAGACTGGATTTGCGCCGTACCCTGCGTGCCAACCTCAGGCGTGGCGGAGAATTGCTCGACCTTGCGTGGAACAAACCTAAACGCAATCGTACCAAGCTGGTTGTCCTGTGCGATGTGAGCCAAAGTATGGAGCTGTATACCAGCTTTTTGCTTCAGTTTTTGTATGCGTTTCAACAGGTATTCCGACGCGTCGAAACCTTTACTTTCAGCACCAACCTGCAAAGAATTACACCTCTGTTGCGCGAACGGAATTACGACGAAGCCCTTAGGGAGCTTTCCGTTCAACCACTGGGCTGGAGCGGCGGCACCAAAATCGGGCATGCCTTTGATACGTTCTTCCGCGACTATGCAGCCCGTTTCCTCGATTCGCGTACCAGTGTCATTATCCTTAGCGATGGCCTGGACATGGGGGAAGCTGATTTGGTTGGAGACGCCCTGGCGAGGATACGAACGCGCAGCAGGAGAATTATCTGGCTCAATCCGTTGGCCGGCTATGCCCAATACCAGCCGGAAACTGCAGGTATGCGGGCGGCATGGCCCCACCTGGATGTTTTCCTTCCCGGGCACAATGTGGAAAGTTTGCGAAAATTGGCCCGTTATCTGGGCGAATGAGCTGATACTTAAGAAGAAAAAGTGGAAAAAGGTTATTTTGCCCAATCATTCAGAGGTGAAATTATTTTTATTCCAGCACGAATTCTAAAAGTCACCGTGTTATGCTCAACCTTAGTACCCTTCTTGAACATTCGGCCCGTACCTACCCTGCCAAAACAGCCTATATTTTTGGCGATGCGAGTTTTACTTTTGCACAGATCAACGGAATGGCAAATGCCGTTGCCAATGGCTTACAAAAACTAGGCCTCACCCGCGGCGATAAGGTTGCCCTTACCTGCGTGAACGCACCTTATTTTCCGATCCTTTATTTCGGGATACTGAAAGCAGGCTGCATTGTAGTGCCCTTGAGTGTACTCCTTAAAAAAGAAGAAGTCGCTTACCACTTGTCGAATTCCGACGCCAGAGCTTATTTTTGCTTTGTGGGTACTCCTGAATTGCCCATGGCAAAAGAAGGCATTTCCGGTTTTTCTGAAGTGCCCTCCTGCGAACATTTCTTTGTCATCATGCCCCAAATGACGGATGCTTCCCCAATTGAAAACACCCGCACCTTCGGGCAGTTTTTGAGCGGACAGGGACATCAGTTTGATACCATACTGACCAACGGCGACGATACTGCTGTCATCATTTATACCTCCGGTACGACCGGAAAACCCAAAGGCGCAGAGCTTACACACAGCAACCTCCTTCTGAATGCTTATGTATCGGGCAATTTGTTTGAAGCCAGACACGAGGATATCTTTTTGACTGTGCTACCAATGTTCCACATTTTTGCCATGACCGTCAAAATGAACCTTGCCCTGCTGAAAGGCATCACCAATGTATTGTTACCGAGATTTGATGCTGAAGCGGTCATCCGCAGCATTCAAAAACACGGTGTTACCGTTTTTGCCGGGGTTCCAACCATGTATTGGGGTTTGCTAAACTACCAGTCTGATGCTTTCGATGTGGATAATGCGCTGACTTCACTGAGGGTAGGGGTATCCGGCGGGGCAAGCTTGCCGGTACAGGTTTTAATGGATTTTGAAACGAGGTTTGCCGTACCGGTTATTGAAGGCTACGGAATGTCGGAAGGCTCACCAGTAGTCACTTTTAACCATTTAGACAAACCACGGAAAGCAGGGTCGGTGGGCACACCGATTTGGGGAGTAGAAGTGATGCTGGCCGATTCGGAAGGAAATCCCGTTCCAGACGGCGAAAAAGGAGAATTGCTCTACCGGGGCCATAACGTCATGAAAGGGTACTATAAAAATTCGGAGGCTACCGCAGAAAC
>JABWAJ010000300.1 GCA_013361075.1 Saprospiraceae bacterium
ATCCTCTGGTTCAAAACTTTACCGGATTTGACAGCTTGCAAAGCATTGGAAGCAATGTATTGATTGCACTCGGCTATGGGCTTTCTGATTTGCAAGGGTTGAACCAATTGCACACTGTAGGAGGAAACCTCACCGTTCGGTTCAATAATGAGTTAACAAACTTAGCTGGCTTAGATGGGCTCCAATGGGTTGGCGGCTCACTAACCATTTTTCAAAACCTGAGCCTGACAAGCCTTACCGGGTTGGAACAACTTGCTTTTGTTGGTCAATCCATCGCTGTTAACAACAATCCAGCGTTAAGCGAGTGCGATATTTACAGTTTTTGTAACCTCATCCTGAATGTCGTTGAAGAAATTATCCTCGACAACAATGCCCCCGGCTGTAATTCACTGGTTGAGGCAGAAAGTGCCTGCAACACCCAACCTGTTCATGTTCGCATTGTAGCAGATGTTGACGAAAATTGCCAGGCAGGCGCTCCGGATTTACCAGGGGCAGGCGTTTGGGCCAGACTGGTTGGAGGCGGACAAATAAATACCCGTGAAGCCGGCATAGATGGCATTGTCTCTTTTGGCTACCTTAGCGATGCCCCTTTCTTTTTGGCCTTACCACAATACCCGAATGAGCATTGGAGCTTATGTCAGGATACTATTTGGGTTGACCCTTCCGGTTTCCAGGATACCATTTTTGCCACTTTTTTGCTGCAACCCCAATCTGAATGCCCGGAACTAATTACAGACCTTGGATTGCCACCCACATTCAGAGGCTGCCTGAGCGAAACGGATATTGACGTACAAGTGCGCAATACGGGAGCTGCTGTTGCTGAGGCTGTACAAATATCCGTCTTGTTGCCTTTAGGTGTACTTGAAATCATCAATACTTCAATTCCTATAACTTTTCAAAATGGAGATACCTTGTTTTTTCAAACAGGAAATTTGCTGCCTTTTGAAGCCGTGATGGTTTCCCTAAGGGTGCGCACCCAATGTGATACATTTTTGTATGGTCAGACTTTGTGCGCTGAGGCATTTTCAACTGCAGAAAATGATTGTATGCCGGAAATGGCTCCATTTTCTGAAATACGCCTTTCAACGCAATGTATTGATGATGAAATGGTTCAGTTTACTTTAAGAAATATCGGGAACGCGCCAACCCAAAGTCCGCACGACTTCGTCATTATTGAAGATGAAGTAATCCTGCTAATGGATGACTTTAATCTTAATCCGAATGAAGAAAGGACCGTGGATTTGCCCGCAAATGGTTCTACCTACCGCATGGAAGCCACCCGCTTTGATAACGGGATTCTTACGGCAGTCGCCCTGGAAAACTGTGGCGGATTGACTCCCGGGTTGATCACGACCTATTGGTTAGATCAGGAATATGGAAACCGCGATTTTGACTGCAGGGAAGTTGCTCTGGCCTACGACCCCAACCAAAAAACCGCCATCCCAAAAGGTGTTGGTGAATCGCATCTGACTGCCGCCAACCGTCCGATCCAATACACCATTGAGTTTCAAAATACGGGTACAGATACTGCTTTTCGGGTGCTGTTGAGGGATGTTTTATCCCAGCATCTGGATGTCAATACCTTCCGCCCTGGCTTCTCTTCACACCCATACTCCTGGGAAATCCGTGGCTTAGATACCTTAAACGTGCTCTTTTTTCCAATTGAATTACCAGACAGCAATGTCAACGTTGCGGGTTCCCAGGGCTTTTTTACCTTCACCATCGATCAAAAACCGGATTTACCCGATGGCACCGTGATTGAAAATACAGCGGATATTGTTTTTGATTACAACCCGCCTATTGTGACCAATACGGTTTTTCACACCATCGGCGAATTGGTAGTCAACCTTGACGAACCAGCCCCCGGTACCAAACCCCGGTGGAAAGTCTTTGCCAACCCGGTAAAGGAAAGTGCCACTTTTCAGGCGATTGTAAGCATTCCCGGAGAAAAGCAATTTGAGTTGTTTGATGCTGCCGGGCGGAAAGTGAGAACAGATCGGATTGACGGGCAGGAGTTTTTGTTCCAGCGCAAGGAATTGCCAGGCGGCGTGTACTTCTTCAGAATTGCTGATGCTCAGGGACGGTCAGCAACCGGGAAAATTGTAATCGCTGAATAAAGCACCTTGATTGTCGGGTATTTTTGCCTGGTGGGGTACTTTTTATTCCCATTCAGCAAATATGATTTGTTTGAAAATGAGCAGGAAAGCTACTTTAGTTGCTGAGTCTATGTAAACTAAACTTTCCAACCTGCAAATTTTCAAACAGTATGATCTCTTACCCGACTAAATCCTGGATCGCTGTATTGAGTTTCCAACTTCTGGTTACAGCAGTAACTGCACAAATCTGGACCGGAAATGTCAATTCCAACTGGAATAACCCGGCCAACTGGAGCGGCAATGTAATTCCTGAAGATGGTACTGACATTGTTATTGATCCGATCAATTATACCGGTGCAGCAGCAAACCCTGTACTCACCGGAAGCGCTGTTTTTTCACCCTCGCTGATGACTGTGCTTGGAGGAGCTCACCTAACGATCCAGGGGAGCCTCTCTACCAGCGACAGGCTCATCATTGAGGGTGAGGGGACTGTTGTAAATATGAACAGTGGCGTGCTGAATATTGCCATTGAGGCAGCCCGTAAAATGGTCATCAGCGACGATGCTGCGTTTAATTTTACCGGTGGCACCATAACCGTTGGACGTGACTTGAGCATTGGGTTGGGTGGCCGCTTCAACATGAGTAGCCCGGCCGTTCTGAACATCAATCTGGGGTTACTGGTAGGAGATAACTCCAGCACGGGCATCTCAAAATTCATGATGACCGGTGGCACAGTGACGATTTTACAGGACCTGGAGTTCGATGCGCTTGATGCCGGCGACACGCCTACTGTTGAAATCGAGGGGGGAACAATGACAGTATTTGGGGCAGCTGTCTGGCAGGGTGGCCCTTCCGATGCCCCGCATTTAGTGATGACCGGAGGAACTACGACCATCATAGGAGACGCTGTCAGTGGCGGAGCCAAAGTAGACATCGACATCAGCGGCAATGCCATCCTTAGCTTCCATGCCAATCTTTGGATGCTGGGAGTGTATGATCGGTTTGATCAAAGTGGGAACAGCAGCGTGACCTTCGAGGAACAGGGTATGTGGCATAACAACGGCCGTTTCACAGCAACCAGCGGAAGCCTGATTGTGGAAGGGTCGAGAATCCTGAGCGGAAGTTCGGAAAATTTTCACTTCCACCATGTAATCATCAAGCCGGGCAGCGTGCTGGAACACCTTGCGCCGGCTGTTATTGAAATCGGGGGCAACTGGATGAATGATGGTGTTTTTTTGCCTAAAAACAATGCCATTTTGTTTTCTGGAAATGAGGATCAGGTGATTGGTGGCGATTCGACCAGCCATTTTTATGGCATTACCATGAATAAGCCAGACAATGACCTGATTTTAGAGCAGCACATTAGCCTGGGGGGAACTTTAAACCTGATCAAAGGAAGGATTTTTTCCACGCCTTTTTCATCCATCAGTTTGCTGGACAATGCCCAGGCATCCTCTGGTAATCATGAAAGTTATGTAGATGGCCCGCTCAGAAAAATCGGAGACGAGCCATTCGCATTCCCCGTTGGAAGCCAGGGAGAAATCAGGCATATTGCCATTTCTGCCCCCGGTGGCCAGTCGAGTGAATACACTGCTGAATTCGTTGCAGCTACACCACCTGATCAGTCCTGTTTAGACTTCCCCCTGACTGGCATCTCCGGGAATGGATACTGGAATTTGCAACAAACCAATGGAGATATTGCCCCGGTTTATGTAACCCTTTTCTGGAGCAATGCTGCTGAATCCGGCATTACTGATTGCGCATCACTTGCCATAGGCAGCCATTCAGGAACCTGTTGGTCGGAATTACAAGCAGGGGCAGGCGGCAATTGTTCCGGCTCCGGAAGTGGTTATTTGCAAAGCAATGACCCCGTAGTGCCTAATGGCGCACTGACCTTCAGCATTGATGGCAGCGGCACCTGTACAACCCCGGAAAATGTTTCCATCATTCACCAGGCGCCCAACAAAATTGTCATGAACTGGGCTCCGGAACCCGGCGCTGCGGCCTACCACATTCGCTATCGCTTGCTGGGATCTTCCTTATGGAAATCGGTCATTGTGGGTGTCCCATACCGGGTACTGTCAAATCTGTCTTCGGGGTCAACTTATTTTTTTGAGTTGCGGACTTTGTGCCCACTGGGCTGGACCGCAACCACTACAGGAACCTTTACAACTTACCATGGGACGGAACCCTGCAGTACACCTTCTCCCGCCCTTGCAATTCCCATAGGACCAACCATTGAACAATTATTTTGGGAGGTTATGCCTTTGGCTGAGTCTTATATGGTCCGCTACCGCCCAATCGGGATTTTAACATGGAATGCGTCAACAACCTTTTCTCCGGGGAAACAACTGACGGGGCTCATTCCGGATCAGGAATACGAATATCAACTCCGTGTCAGATGTGGCGGAAGTTGGACTCCATACTCATTCAGCGGATATTTTACGACGATGCCCCCCGGGTTTGTTATTGGCAACACGCCGGAAAATGATCCTGAAGCTTTCGCTGATTGGAGTTTAGCCGTCGCTCCGAATCCGGCAAACAAATCTTTGAAGGTGACGTGGCAAGGAGAACAGCCTTCAGAAATAACAATTAAAAGCCTGGTTGACGGGCGACCGGTATTGCAGGTTGCGCAATTTGATGAAATGCACGAAATCAACATTAGCCGGCTCGAACCTGGCGCTTATGTTCTGGAGGCAAAAACAAGCAATTTCCTTATCAGGCAAATCAAGTTTATCAAATGCAATTCAGATTAGCCAGGATTTTGCAAATTTGCCTTCCACATAATTGAAACAGCATGTCCATACAATCGAAACAAGACCTGGAAGGAATGAGTAAGGCCTCCGAAGCAGTTGGGGCGACCTTGAAAAAAATGCGCGAATATGCCAAACCAGGGATGAGCACCAGAGAGCTGGACGAATACGGCTACAGTTTGCTTAAGGCATACGGTGCAAACCCTGCACCCAAAAAAGAATACGGCTTTCCGGGCTGGACCTGCATCAGTGTCAACAATGAAGCTGCACACGGAATTCCTACGGATAAAACCATCCTTAAAGAAGGCGACCTTGTCAATATTGACGTTTCTGCGGAACTGAATGGCTACTTTGGCGACAATGGCAGTTCATTTATTCTGGGCAGGGACATTCAATGCCTCGCACCTTTAGTCGAAGCTTCCCGGCAAATATTGTACCTCGCCATCAACAAAATCAAAGGTGGAGTGCGGGTTTCGGAAATTGGCGCATTAATAGAGATGGAAGCCAGAAAGCGAGGGTTTACTACCATAAAAAATTTGGTTGGTCATGGAATTGGCTTAAAATTGCACGATGAGCCTTCTTATGAACTGGCCAATTATCCGGATCGCTTTAACCGGAAACGGTTGAGAAAGAACACAGTTGTTGCATTGGAAACCTTCATTTCAACCAAAGCCAGATATGTTTACCCAATGCATGATGGTTGGACCATGAAAACCAAAGACGGTAGTTTTGTCGCCCAACACGAACATACGCTCATTGTGACAGATGGGTACCCAATCATTCTCACCGGGAACAATGGAATATGATGGCTGGCTTTATGATTCAACAGCCTAAAATCGTTTTCGTCATGGGCGTTTCCGGTTCCGGCAAAACAACCATCGGAAAATTGCTTGCCGAACACAGTGGCTTACCATTTTTTGATGGCGATGATTTTCATCCGGCTGAAAACATTGAAAAAATGCAGTCAGGCAATCCGCTCAATGACGATGACCGATTGGGCTGGTTGACGGCCATCAACCACCATGCGCGGCAGGAAGTCGGGCAACACGGCGCAATTTATGCTTGCTCTGCCCTTAAAGCCAGTTACCGCAGGATATTGTCAGAGGGGATTGGGCACAAGGTAGCATGGGTGTTCCTCAAAGGCGATTACGACCTGATACGCAGCCGCCTCGAAGCCAGAAAAGCCCATTTTATGCCGCCAGCATTGCTCCAATCCCAGTTTGATGCGCTGGAATTTCCGGAAGAAGCCTTTTCCGCAGACTTGAATCTTACTCCAGAGACCATTGTTGGCCAGATACTGGAGTTTTTTCAATTTGGGAAAATTTAAAGCCGGGGGGAATAAGGATCATGTTACTCCCCCCTCCCCGTCTCAACAATAAGTTATATTGTCTGTCTGATAATTTTAGCCCATTTTTCAACCATTTGCAATTCGCCACTCAGTTGAAACTGCTTTCTACCATCGTAAAACTCCATCAACACGGGTGCTGTTTCCGGTTTTTTATAAAGAAACTGTAGCTCGAGCCGGTCAACAATCCGCTGGGTCCCGCTTTTCGATTTTATCTCTCTTGGTGTATTGACGATGTTGCACTGCCGGATATCATTCAGGTCGATCAAAATTTCGCGCTGATCCTCGTCTGTGCTTTTAACATAAATCAATTTGCCGGCGTGTTCGTCTAATCCAATGGTGTACCCATTCCAGCCATCAGTCGTCGTTAATTTCAGTCCATACTTTTCGCCGAGGGCGAGCATTGCATTCAGCCGGCGTTTCTCTTTTTGAACACCGGACTTGTTCAACAAATAGATGGGCAGGATAAAAAGAATAAGGCATACCCCCCCAATGATAGCAGATGATAATTCCATGATTGCAGTCAAAAATTGCGCTGTTTGGGAAAGCCTCACAGAGCTTGCCAAACAAGCAGTTTAATTAATTTAATGATTTGAAAACCAGGCAATAAAAAACTACAGGAATTACCAAAAGGAGTGAAAAGGAAAGATGATGCAGGGAGGTTCAAGGCAGATGATTCGTTTTTCGAATCCAAAAAATAATTCACCCCGGCAGCCGGGCCATTGCGGTAAGCAGTTTGATCACCCAGCCATGAAAATAGTCTGGATTTAAAAGAAGGCTTAGCAACAACTTTAATCGGG
>JABWAJ010000301.1 GCA_013361075.1 Saprospiraceae bacterium
ATAGGCGATGAGTTGTGCGTCGTCGCCAACATTACCCCGGAAGAATTGTGCGGAATAACACCGGGTTGGAATGGTGCCATTATGGCCCTTGAGGGCGAATGCGATGAAAACAATCAGGTGGTTTTTACTGTCAAAAACATTGGCAACGTAGCTAATTCAGAGCCCCGGCAGATCCTTATCATTGAAGATCAGATAGTGCTCCTGGAAACCGAAGTAAGCCTGAATGCCATGTTCCAACAGGTGCTTCCACCGCTGACACCCTTCGGCGATACGACGACCATCGTAGCAACGGTAGAACAGGAGCCAGGATTTCCAGGCGATCCTTTAGTCGTTTTTTCACTGAACAATTGTACCGGAATGGGGGGCAATCCAACCGGGGTTGGCGGAAACGCAGGGCCGTTTACGGCAACCAAGTGTTTTCTGGTGGTCAATGCTTACGATCCGAACGACAAAAACGCCAATCCACTTGGTTTTGGAGAAAATCACAGTGTTCGACCGGGTACCCCGCTTGAGTACACCATCCGGTTCCAGAACACGGGCAATGACACGGCCTACATAGTTGTCCTCCGGGATACGCTGTCGGATCATTTCGAGGCAGCCCGAACGGAAATACTGGGGGCAAGCCACGACTACGAATTTGCGCTGGTAGGCGACAACATTCTGCACATTGCATTCAACAACATCCTGTTGCCTGACAGTACCACAAATTTAGAAGCTTCACAGGGATTTGTGCTCTTCCGGGTTTATCCGAAAGACAATCTGGAGCAAGGTACCGTTGTAGAAAACCGCGCTGGTATCTACTTCGACTACAACGAACCCATCATGACGAATACTGTTTTCCGGACCTATGAAGACTTTATTTTGGTCAAAACCGACGATGTCCGGCAGCCGCAAACATTGGATGTAAGCATCTACCCCAACCCTTTCAGCACCCAAACGACTTTTGAATTACCGGAAGGCGCCCCGGCAGGCGATTACGCGCTCGAATTGTACGATGCCGCCGGACGCCGCCTTCGTTCCTTGTCTTTTGACGGCATGCGTTGCCCGGTAATGCGAAATACCCTGCCCGCAGGATTGTTGCTCTGGAAAATCAGCCGCGAAGGCCGGATGGTAGCCAGTGGGAAGATGATTGCGGAATGAGAAAGATTTAGAAGTGTAATTTTGAAGCCCTTGGGCCCCTCGCATGTAAATGTGAGGGGCTTTTTTGTTGGGTTATACTTTCCTGTTTTTATCGAACAGCCAAAGATCCCCAAAGTCTTCTGTTTCGTCAAATTCATCGGGAGCAAGAATATTTAAGGTAGGTTTCTGGGCTCGGGCCGCATCGCGTTCCCGTTCCTCCGGGCTTTTCAGGGCCTCTATCTTTTCCCTCACTTGCTGCCTGACAAGTTGCTTTTGCTCCTGCAGGGGCGCTAGTACTGATTCGTATTTTGAGGTAAGGTATTGCATCTTGCAGGCAAAGTCCATATGGCTGCTATCTTGCAAAGGGTAGCCGTATTGAAAGCACCAGAAAATACAAAGATGCGGTGCTATTTCCACCAATTTAAACTGGAATGTGAAAAATGTATGAGCATTTGGTGCTTTTAACTGGCCACTTTCATCCAAGCACTCTCCTAGTTTATTTTCGCGTAACCGTTCAAGCGTAGTGTAGTAATATTGCTTGAGGCGCTCAAGCAACTCCCGGTCTTTACGGGATAGTTTCGAAACCAGGATATTATTCAATTTTTCGACCTCCGGGATATAGAATTCCTGATAAACTTTCAATTTTTTTTGTTCAAATTGGGCACGCTGGAGGTATGTTTCATCATCTTTCCAAAGCCATTCTTTAGCACTTTGTTTTAAAGCAATGATCTCTGCTTCCTTTTTTGCCGCAACGATTTTTTTCTGATCAACACTCTGTATAGTTTCCAGATAGCTAAGGAATTTTTCATGCTTTGGAATAATAAGCAGGGAATCCGGTAAACTTAAATAGTAAGCCAATCCGGATTTTTTTTGTTCGTCGCTATAGGTTACCCCAGAATTGCGTTCTGCATACATTAGTAGCATATTTACATTTTCCTCTTTTTTGATTAATACCATTTCTTTTTGTTCATTTGTTAACAAGCTTCTCATGTAGGCAAGAATCTTTTTTGTTGTTTCATTTTGGTTGATAGCCTGCTCATCAAAACTACTGGCATACGAGAGAATTTGTTTCAATTGCTCTTCCGAATAAATATGCATAAACTCGCTAGGAAAATCCATACGGCCCGGCAGGTCTTCTAACTGATAATACTGAAGAAAAGCGATACTTGCGTAAAACATGAAATGAATGGTCAGCAGGATTTTTTTCATTTTTTTAGTTTTTTGATGTAAATAATTAGGTAAGAAAAACTTGGGATTTAGGAATGCATGGGCCCAAAATCGGTAATCCTATCAGGCAGGGTTACCAATTTTGGGCCAAGTATAAGGCAGCTATTGCATTCTAAAGAAAGGCACTATGCCTTCCTTTCACGCCTGTTCCGGTGCCAATCCCCATTGCTCCGGCGAGCGCCAAAGCGAGGAAAGCAGCAACTCGCGCATGAAGTAGAACTCTTTCGGAAGCTTATCGTAGAGCTGGGCAAACAATTCTTCGTGAGCCAGCAATTCTTTTTTCCAGGCTTCCCGGTCAACGGCCATGATTTGAGCGAAGTCCTCTTTTGTGAAATTTTCCAGCCCGGTCCAGTCCATGTCCCGATAGCGCGGCATCCAGCCAATGGGGCTTTCCACAGCACTGCCTTTGCCTTTTACGCGCAAGACAACCCATTTCAGTACCCGCATGTTTTCGCCAAAGCCCGGCCACAGAAAGTTTCCGTTCTCATCTTTGCGGAACCAGTTTACCCCAAAAATGCGGGGAGCATTCGGCAGGTTCCGGCCAAACTGCAACCAATGATTGAAGTAGTCGCC
Organism: Saprospiraceae bacterium; assembly: GCA_013361075.1. Lineage (GTDB taxonomy): Bacteria > Bacteroidota > Bacteroidia > Chitinophagales > Saprospiraceae > JABWAJ01. Next base: position 2,920 of record JABWAJ010000301.1, read on the forward strand.
CATGTGGTAGCCCAAAAAAGGCAGCATGGCATAGGGATCGCGGCGCACCTTCCCGATTTCACCAAAAGCAGCAGCCGTCATTTCAGAGCCCATGGTAGCAGCAAGGTACACGCCAAAACTCCAGTTAAAGGATTGATAAACCAAAGGTACTGCTGTGCTGCGGCGTCCGCCAAAAATAAAGGCGCTGATGGGCACGCCGTTCGGGTTTTCCCATTCTGAATCAATGCAGGGGCACTGCGAAGCCGGAGCTGTAAAGCGGGAATTGGCGTGTGCAGCCGGCTTACCGCTTGCAGGATCGTGCGGTTGGCCCTGCCAGTTGGTTAAGCCTGCCGGTACTTCTTTGGTCATCCCTTCCCACCAGACATCGCCATCCGGTGTTAGTGCTACATTGGTAAAAATGGTATTCCGACTGATGCTTGCCATCGCATTCGGGTTGGTTTTGGTATTGGTACCGGGTGCTACACCAAAAAAACCGGCTTCCGGATTAATGGCATACAAGCCACCTTTTTCGCCCGGATGGATCCAGGCAATGTCATCGCCAACGGTGGTCACCTTCCAGCCATCCAGCCCCGCAGGCGGAATGAGCATGGCAAAATTTGTTTTGCCGCATGCGCTTGGAAATGCTGCTGCAACATAAGTTTTTTCGCCTTCCGGAGATTCTACGCCCAAAATGAGCATGTGTTCAGCCAACCAGCCTTCTTCCTTCGCAATGGACGTGGCAATACGCAGCGCGAAACATTTTTTACCTAACAAAGCATTGCCGCCATATCCACTACCGTAAGAAACGATGTAACGTTCTTCCGGGAAATGGACGATGTATTTGGTCGTCGGATTGCAGGGCCATTTGGCATCAGCCTGCCCAGGTTCGAGCGGAGCGCCTACTGTATGCAGGCATTTTACAAAGTCGCCGTCCTCGCCCAATACATCGAGCACTTTGCTACCCATACGCGTCATGATTTTCATGTTCACGACCACGTATTCAGAATCGGTAATTTGTACGCCGATTCGGGACAACGGCGACCCCAAAGGCCCCATACAAAATGGAATCACGTACATTGTCCGGCCGCGCATACAGCCTTTTAAGAGGCCTTCCAGCGTGTTTTTCATCTCGCGTGGCTCCACCCAGTTGTTGCTGGGACCAGCCTCACTGCGGGTACGGCTGCAAATAAAGGTACGGTCTTCTACCCGTGCTACATCGCTGGGATCAGAGAAACAGGCAAAGCTGTTCGGACGTTTTTCCGGGTTCAACCGGATGAAGGTACCTTTGTCTACCAACAATTGGGTAGTACGGTTGTACTCTTCTTCCGAGCCATCGCACCAATGGACGAGATTGGGTTCACAAAACCGGGCAATATTGTCCACCCATTCACGAAGCCTCTCGTGGCTGTTTGCTGGCACTTCTTTCAAAAATTCGGTTTGATTAAACATATTTGATTAGGTTTGGTACCGTGAAGATAAGGGAATCTAAAAAACAAATACTACCTTTCGCACTTCAAAAACAACCAGCAACTTTTCATTATATCTTCTCTAAATAAAGTTCGTTTTGTCATCCGGCACCAGGGACCCTTCTGCACCTGAAAGACCATTTATGTGCAAAAATCAGAATCACTTTTTACAATAACCTAAATTTCATTTCTATGAGTCGTTTTCTTTTGACTACAGTGGCGATCCTGAGTTTCGCTGCAACGAATTTGTCTGCTCAAATGACAGATTTGCATTGGGATACCCATGGCGTAGGATTTAAGGTGCCCAGTAACTTCGTAGTAGAGGCCAACAATGCTGAAGAATTTACGGCCAGCAATGACAACCTGTTTTTGAGCATCATTCCAATACAGGACGAATCCGTAACCGACGATAACCTGGCAGAAGCCGTAGTAGAAATGGCAAAAGGCCTTGAATATGACGACATTGAAGAAGGAGAAGCCATGGAAGTAGATGACTTCACCGGCTATTACATCAAAGGCAGAAAAGAAGGCGTCAATGCCGTCGTCATGGCTATGCTCGACAAAAAAAGCAGCACCAATCTGCTCATCGTTATTGTTTATGCGGATGGTTATGAAAACCAGGCTGTAGAAGTTGCTGCAAGCCTGTATGCGTATGATTAGGCATTCGGATAGGCTGACAGCCTTCTAATTCTGGTGGTCCTGAAAGAGCCTACCCGGAATATTTCGTGGAGTTTTACGTGCCGTAGCTACGCAATGTGTACCTGCGGCACGTAAATATCCTCACCCCTGATCAGGTTTAGAACGCTCAGCGCGCATCATCGCGGGGCCTCCAATGGCCCGCGACTCGTCTAAACAATCCATAGCGGAGCTTGAGTTAAAAGCTGGACATTGTGCGTGGGTCACACACGTTACATTCATAAAAGTATGGCCTCAGTGTGGAGGATGTAAATCGAGTACAACTAAAATTTGTCGAAACCTTACCACATTATCTCGATTAAGTCGCAACCGTTGAACCGTTGCCCGCCCGATTGGCGAAGTTCCGGCGATATAGCATAAATCATCAGTCCATTGAAAATGATCTGCCCAACTTTCTGTTCGGGGTTGTAAAGATGAACAATTAATCCAGTGGCCGGGTCAATGGCATCAGTTGCAATTCCTTTATAATTATTACAACCTTGACAGGAATAAGCAAGGTTGCCTAAATTGTTAGTTCCTGTTTTTGCCAAAGGAATGATGTGTTCAATTGAAAAAGAACTGGAAGAATACTGATCTTGAGACAAGCAATATTCACAGCATGCAGAAGCTCGCTGGCGAATGAATACCTTATCTTTTTTAGTCATAAATGAACAATTGGGCGTTCAAACCTAACTTATTCATCAGTTGGGGAATCGTAATATTGCGAAGACGTGCAAGTTCCGCCAAATAAGGCAGGCGCTCCGCATTTGTTGCTTCAATTTTGTCGGTAAGAGCAGTTAATTCTTGCTGTGCGGCCTCATCAATCTGGCCTGACTTACGCAGCAACACTAAGGTGTGAAACCGTTTCCATTCTTCCTCCTCAATACCACGGTTTATTTTTTGAAGCAATGCCCCTTCTGTCAAAGGCATGTCTTCGTGGTCGCTGCTTTTATCACCTAAGCGCTCAACGATATGGCGATTTAAACTCACCCCATGTCGGGCGGCTTCTTCGCGTAGTTTATGCTCCAAAGCTTCCGGTAATTCAAGAACAATATTCATGAATACATGATTTTATTTCATTGTTTGCTGCGAAAATACGAAATTTTGTTGTGTTATCCAAATGATCCTAAAGGCTGAAAACAACACTTTTTCTGTTTCCTGCCATGTTTATCAGGATACAGCTCTCTGTCGTGTTGCTATTTCCCTGGGAAATCTGCGAAGTGGTGCGGGTTGTTATGTCGCACAGTCCGGAAAATAAGTAACATCAAAGCGGACGGAAACACCCATTCCCGCCCGCTTATTTTCTTTTTCAGTAAAGTCTGTCTGCCAGCTAAAACCGGGCAACTACAATACCTCGCTCGCCTCATGGTAAGGCAGCCCGAAAGCGTCAGCCACACCTTTGTACACCACTTTTCCGTTCACCACGTTCAGGCCAAGCTGGAGGGCATGGTTGTCAGTGCAGGCTTTTTTCCAACCTTTATCCGCGAGTTGAATGGCATAAGGAAGTGTTGCATTGGTCAGGGCAATTGTAGAGGTATAAGGCACTGCTCCGGGCATATTTGCCACGCAGTAGTGAACCACGTCGTCAATAATATAAATCGGGTTTTCGTGGGTGGTTGGTTTCGTTGTTTCGAAGCAGCCGCCCTGGTCTACGGCAACATCAACCATCACCGTGCCGGGCTGCATCGTCTTGAGCATGTCGCGCGTGATGAGCTTTGGCGCTTTGGCACCCGGAATCAGGATGGCCCCCACAATCAGGTCGTGGTCGCGCACGAGCTGGCGGATGTTGTATTCGTTGGAATAGATGGTTCTCACATTTGCCGGCATGACGTCAGCGAGGTAGCGCAACCGCGGCAGGCTCACATCGAGGATCGTGACCTGAGCACCTAAGCCCGCCGCCATTTTAGCCGACTGCATGCCCACAATACCGCCTCCAAG
>JABWAJ010000302.1 GCA_013361075.1 Saprospiraceae bacterium
ATGGACCGGCAGGCCATCTTCGGCCAGCAGGTTGTAGGGTAGGCTGGCAAAATATTCGCCCTGGGTCTGGTAATCGCGCTCAACCGCCCGCCGGAAGTAATGCTTGAGCAATGCGCCGCTGCGGAAATAGTAGGTGCCGGTCGAGGCGAACTCGTTCATGCGCTGGTCGGTGAAGGCCCGTTTTTCTCGAATTTCCAGAAAATTATGGTTTTGCTCACGGATGTAGCGGGCAATCGCCAAAAAAGGCACCTCAATGCTTCCCACTTTCACCATGCCGTGGATGTCGAACCAGTCGTTGCGGGCTTCCGTGCGCAGTTCCACTGTGGCTGCTGCAAGCGCAATGGTTTTCTCTTCCACTTTCGGCAAAGTGAGGTTAAAACCCGCTGCTTCCAGTTCCGGGCGTTGCTGCCCCAGCCACGCCAGCAGGTGGTATGGATCGGCGGTTTCCGGTTTTTTCGTTAATTGGAATGCGCTGCCGGAGACATTTTCCAGCCCAAAGCCCCGCAGTTTTTCAATAAAAGCTGCCTCTGCTACCGGGTCGCGCCGCACCGTAATGACGCGGATGTCTTCTTCTCCTTTAAACTCCAGTGCTGTTTTCGACTGCTTTTTGTTGTTCCACAAAAAAGTAGCCCTCGGGTAGGTCATTTCCACCTTCAGCACCCAATCGCCACCAAATACATTTTGAACCGGTTCAATGCGGCAGCCCTGCAGTTCGGTGTGTTGAACGACCTCGAACCCCTGCGCTTCGATGTCTACTTTTTCAGCAATTTTCAGGATGAACCGCTCAAAATAAGTTTTGACGCTCGGGCGCGGGATCACCACTACCTCTTTTTTCTGAAACGGCTTCACGAGGTTGCCGTTCAGGTGGGCGATGCGGCACAGGCGCCAGTCCACGGTCACCCAGGCCGGGTGATTGGTGATGGGTTCGATGTTGCGGGCATTGGCGTTGAAACGGCCCTGCTCGCCCACAAATTCCAAGCGGTAGCGGATGCTCGTCTCCGTGCGTTGAAACAACAGGAACGGTTGCAGTTCTTCGTCGCTCAATTCCAGCAAAAAATCCTTGACCAGCACGCGGCGGTCCACGTCTTTCGTCAGCGGCAGGCCGTGCTGCACAATGGCGGTGAGCCACTCGTCCATTTTGCGGTGCACGAAGTTCAGCACCACCGTTTTCGTCTCCTCACCATCCAGCAGTTTTTCGAGCGACAGCGCCTGTTTTTTGCCGGCGTTGTATTTGGCTTCTAAGGCTTTGGGCTGCAAATCTTCCACGAGGCGCAGCAGTTTGTCGCGCAGCGGATCAGGCGGAAAGTCAAGCGCAGCCAAGGTTTGCGGCGTTGCGCGCTGTTTGATGTGGGTGAGCCGGCCATCGCGGTCAGCGGTGACGAGCAAAGCGTCGGGCAGGTAAATTCCCTCCGAAAATTGATTCAGGTTGTAGACGACGACGGTGGACATAGGGGGGCGAAATTACGACAATAGCGCGTTTGTTTGCCGCCAATTATGAACGGAAGTATCTTTGAATGAAAAATTTTCCTCGCCGGCGTAGATCAAATTACGATTTCCCAGGTTGACATCGGGCTGTCCTGAAAAGCGGTTCATATTTTTCAAAAAATCAGCATGAAAGGTACTGCTGGACTTAATTTCGAGCAAATTCACCTGGGTGGCGTGCTCCCACATCAAATCAACCTCATTCCCGTGGTTATCTTGCCAAAAATAATAAGCAGGACGGTTGCCCTGGTGTAATGTTTGCTTGTGCATTTCCGCAATGATCAAATTTTCAAATAAACTACCTCTTTGAAAATAATTATCCAGATCACCAGGGCTGCTCATTTCCAATAGATTACAAACTACGCCCGTATCGTAAAAAAAGAGTTTAGGCGACTTGGTAATGCGTTTGTTGAAATTGCGATAGTAAGGCGAGAGCAGAAAAACGATGTAACTGCTTTCAAGTACGGACAGCCATGCTTTCGCCGTCGGGCCGGAAATACCACAATCGGCCGCTATGGTCTGCAAATTGAGCAATTGTCCTGCATTGGCTGCACACCGCCGCATGAAAAGCCGAAATTGCCTCAAGTCACGGACCGCAACCAAATTTCGAACGTCCCGCTCAATATAAGTTTCGATATAGTTGTTGTAAAAAACCGGCGATGCGATGTCCCGGTCAAAAATTCCGGGATAGAATCCTCTAAACGCTGCCTCTTCCCACCTCTCAGCCAGCAATCCGTATTTTTGCATTTCCGGAAAAGTAAAGGGCAATAAACGGAAAAGAGCCACACGACCCGCCAGGCTTTGTGAAATGCTCTCCAGCAACATGAAATTTTGAGACCCGGACAAGATGTACTGCCCCATCTCCCGGTCTGCATCGGTTTTTGTTTGCAGATAGGAGAACAGTATGGGAGCGCGTTGAGCCTCATCCAAAATGACCTTGCTGCTGAATTTTTTAAAAAATCCATTCGGATCATACTCAGCGCGTTCACGGATATCCCGGTTTTCAAGTGATACATACTCGTAATCTGGAAAAGCATGCTGTAATAGCGTCGTTTTCCCGGACTGCCGCGGCCCGGTAACCGCCAGAATCGGATATTTATCCCGCTGAGCATTCAAGGCATCCAATAAGGCTCTCTCTATAAACATGGCGCAAAATTTGTGTAAATATAAGATTGAATTTTAAATTTACACAAATATTTTCCTTGTATCACTTTCCACAACGGGCTAAAACTTTTTAAGTTCCTCCTGATCAGCTCATATCTTCGTCAGCAGCCACGCCCGTTCTGCCAGTGCCTTCTGTCCCAAAACCTCAGCACGCAGCCGTTCCCTTGCTTCCAGGTCGCCCGCTGGAATCTGCAGCCGCTTTTTAGTCAGGCGGATGAGATGGAGGTAGTTTTCGCGCAGGTAGCCCACATCGCGGCGGCGGCGCAGGAAACTTTCAAAGCTGTCGAGCAAAGAATCCAGTGCCGAAAATTCACCGAGTTCATAGTAGCTGCGCAGGAGCATGCGCCGGGCATCCAGCTGGTGCAGCACGTCATCAAATTCAGTTTGGGTAAGCAATTCAAGTACTTTGCCATAGTTGGAGCGCCGGAAATGCAGCGAAGCCAGGTTGTAGCAATAGGCACTTTCCCTGTGTTTGGGCAGTAAGGCTTCTTTATATGCATTTAAAAAATTTTCCACCCAATCAAAGGCATTCAGGCCCAGTCCGGCGTGCGCAATGTTTTTGTAAGTGAACCTCGACAGCACGCCATCTTCTAAAAACACGCCGTTTTCAAGCCCTTCTTCATAAAGCCCGAACAATTGCCGGAGGTAAAATTCCGGTGCTTCAGTGCTTTGGCGGGTATTGCTCTGGCGAATGCAGTAATTGACGGCTAAGGTGTAAATGTCCCGCATTTCTTCTTTGGGAAAATGTCGGAAATGCAGCACCATTGCCTCCCGCAGCTGCTCATACCACAACAGGGAATCCGCCTCCGTGAGGGCGCGATAGGCGAAGTAATAGATGCCGATGGCGGGCAGGGTTTGCAATTGCCGTTTCGCTACCAATTCCAGCACCTCATCGAGTAAATCCAGGCGGTAGTTTGCTTTTGAAACGGCTTTGTAAAGGTGTGCCATACAACCTTGGCGCAGTTTGCCGGTCATGAAATGAAGATCGGATTCGCTGGCCATTTCCTGAAAACTCAGGGCGGCAGCGCGCTGTTGCCGGGCTTCCGATTCGTAGCGCTCCAGGTGCAGCAGGTACGCCTGGCGGTGGTATTCATTGTTGCGGTAAGGTTGGTGGGCCAGGGCCAGTTCTCCTTTTTGCAGTGCCGTTTTGGACTGCCGTTCCAGACTGCGTGTGCGAAGCATTCGCGCTAAGCGGAGGTAAAACTCCGGCTCGTTGCCTGTAGCCATCACATCCTTAAAAACCAGGAAACCCTGTGCAGCCTGGTAAAGAAAACTCAGGGTATGATTGAGCTTTTTTTCATCGAAATCCTCCTCAGAAAAAATGGCCCGGAACACCTTTTCCTTTTCAAAAACACGGGTTTGCCGGGCGGCTTTTTTGGTAAAGAAATAGTCAAACAAGCGGATGATGTCTTCGCGGTGATTAAAAAACGGCGAGCGGAGAAATTTACCGAAAGCGGTAAGTTCAACCGGCGTAAAGCTGCGCAAGAGTTCGAGCAGGCGTGAATTTTCCATGTGGACAAGCCGTTTTTGTTAAAATTAGTTTGATGAAATTAAAGTTTAAAATTATGATAATCATTGATTTAATAAAAATAAAAATAGAAATAAGTTTGATAAATGTGCTTTTTTGTCTTTGCACAAGAAAACGGCAACGACCATTTTTGTACCGTTGAATCAATCCCGGCGGCTCCGGGCAACCTTAATCTTTCAGCTAACAAATGATTATTCCATGAAAAACCTGCTCTTGTCAGTCATTTTTTTACTTTTTGGCAGTTCTATACTCGCACAGCCTTTGGAAGAATGGCGGAGATGGTATGGGGGCTCAAAAAATGATTATGCTTTTGACGTTGAACAAACGATTGATGGCGGATACGTGGTGGCAGGAGCGACCCAGTCTGATGATGGCGATGTAACCGGTCATCATGGCCAGAATGAGACTGATTTCTGGGTAATCAAACTATCGGAGTCAGGCGATATAGCCTGGCAAAAAGCCCTGGGTGGAAGCAGTTGGGACGAGGCCAGGTCTATTCGGCAGACCAATGACGGCGGCTATATCGTGGCAGGGTCATCGGAATCGAACGACGGCGATGTATCCGGCAATCACGGGAGCAAGGACTACTGGATCGTCAAGCTGAATGAAACGGGCGATATCGTATGGCAAAAATCGCTGGGGGGATCAGGCGAAGACCAGCCTTTCGAAATTCAGGAGACTTCGGATGGAGGTTACATCGCGGTCGGTTTTTCCCATTCAAATGATGGCGACGTCTCCGGCAATCATGGAGATGCAGATTATTGGGTGGTTAAATTGAACGCAACCGGCAATATCCAGTGGCAAAAATCACTCGGAGGTGCTTCGATTGACGAGGCGCTTTCCGTGCAGCAAGCCCGGAATGGCGGGTACATCGTAGCTGGAGTCTCCAGATCCACTGACGGCCAGGTAGCGGGCAACCACGGCGGCATGGACTATTGGGTGGTCAAATTAAACGACAGCGGCGATACTGAATGGCAAAAATGCCTTGGCGGGTCATCCAATGAAACCCCATATTCTATTCGGCAGGCTTATGATGGCGGTTATGTTTTGGCGGGGTGGACCATCTCTACTGACGGCGATGTATCCGGTCATCATGGAGATGCTGACTTTTGGGTCGTCAAACTAGATGAAGCGGGCAACCTCGAATGGCAAAAATGCTTAGGTGGATCGGATGGCGATGTGGCCTATACCCTGGAGATAACCAAAGACGGGAGCTACATTATAGCAGGGTATTCAAAGTCAACGGATGGCGACGCCACTTCTAATATTGGCCAAACAGACTGGTGGGTAGTCAAATTGAATGGTACAGGCCACCTGATCTGGCAAAAAAATATCGGTGATCCTTACAGTGACGCAATTCAGAGCATTCAGGAAACCGACGATGGCGGATATATTGCAGCAGGATCTGCAACTCTGGCAAATTTTAATGGCGATGGATTTGCCAGTACATACTTTAAAGTCGCCAAGCTTCGCCTTACCAATTCCGCCTTGCAAGGGTATCTTCGTCTTGATCCGGAACACGATTGCCAGGCTGATGCGACAGAACTGCCACTTTCCGGCTGGGTAGTGCGGGCAGTCGGGCAATCCACTTTTTATGCCGTTACCGATGCCACGGGGCACTATTTGATGCCGGTTGACACAGGAAGCTATCAGGTCAGTGCAGTGCCGCCGAATGGTTTTTGGGGAAGCTGTAATAGTCCGGTGGCCGTACAGGCAATGAACGATACCCTGCTGGTTGATTTTCCGCAAAGGCCGCTAATCGAATGCCCCTATCTGACCGTTGACATTGCTGCGCCTTTTTTGCGGCGCTGTTTCGACAATACCTACACCGTACAATACTGCAACCAGGGCACATTAACGGCTGAAGATGCCTTTGTGGAAGTCAGCCTGGATGCTGCGATGCAATTCGTTTCTGCGACGCTGCCGGTTTCCAGCCAAAACGGCAATACCCTCACCTTCCAGCTCGGCGACGTCGGTATCAATGCCTGTGGCAGTTTTCAGATTACCGCTCACCTCAGTTGTGACAATACGGTAATTGGGCAAACGCACTGCACAGAAGCGCACATTTTCCCGGATTCCTCCTGCATCCAGACGAACACCCAATGGGATGGCTCCACCATAGAAGTGCAGGCCATCTGTACCGGCGATTCTGTTGTCTTCATCCTTTACAATACAGGTACCGGCGATATGTCTGAGCAGCGCCAATACATCATCATTGAAGATGACCTGGTGCTGATGCACGAAGAGTTTCAGTTAGATGCCCTGCAATCGCTGCAGGTAGGCGTAGTAGCAGCAGGCACCACCTTGCACCTCGAAGCCCAGCAGGCACCCACTCATCCCACAGGTTTTACTTCTGCCGGTGCCACCATTGAAGGCTGCAACGGCTGGACCGGCCTCGGTTTGTTTGGCCAATGGCCGGTCAATATCCCTAACTTCTTTGCAGATACAGACTGCCAACCCAACATCGGCAGTTTCGACCCCAATGACAAAACTGCTTTCCCGACTGGTTTTGGCGAAGAACACCTCATTGAACAAAACCAGGACCTGGAGTACGTGCTCCGTTTTCAGAATACCGGTACAGACACCGCGTTTAAAGTAGTGGTCATGGATGTGCTGCCGGAGGAACTGGACCTTACCACCCTGCGCCCGGGCGCATCAAGCCACCCGTATACCTGGTCGGTAACGCCGGAAGGCCGCCCTTTATTCCTATTCGACAACATCCTGTTGCCCGACAGTACG
>JABWAJ010000303.1 GCA_013361075.1 Saprospiraceae bacterium
CAAAAACTCGAATGCGGGGTGTACCTGGTGGTCATGCGCCCGGACAACAATTATTTTCAGGTGCTGGTTTCTGACAATGAGCAGCGCTTTTCGCTGGAAGCCCATAAGGACAATCCAACAGCAAGCATCCAGTTCACCGGTGCCCCTGACAACAAGTTGTTCTACGAATACCTGAACTACCTGAGTGACAAACGGCCACTCGCCGACACGCTTCGGGCACAGGTAGACCGCACAACCGACGAGGGCAAGAAAAAAAACCTGCAGGACAAATTAGACAAACTCAATGCCGAAGTAGAGGCATACCAGACCGGCTTGATCTCAAAACACAAGGGTACCCTGACTGCATCAATTATCAAAGCCAACCTGCCCTTTAATACTCCTGAATTTGATGGCGCCACGGAAGAAGAAAAACAAATAAAAAAATGGCATTACACACGCGATCATTACTTCGACAACCTCGACGTAACCGATCCTTGTATGCTGCGCACTCCTTTCCTTTTCCAGCGCATTGAATATTTTGTTCAAAAACTGCACGTACAGCATCCCGACAGCATTGCCATCGCTATTGATGCTGTACTTGAAAAATTGCGCCCTTCACAGGAATCTTTTAAATTTTACATGATCCATTTCCTGAATTATTACGCCCGATCCAATATTGTGGGCATGGATGCGGTCTATGTTCACATGGTAGAAAAATATTACGCAACAGGACAGGCCCCCTGGACGGAGGCAGAACAACTGAAAAAAATCGTTGACAATGCCAATGTTCTTCGACCGATCCTGATTGGAAAAATTGCACCGGATATCAAACTTCAAAAACGCGACGGTACCCCATTCTCCCTGCACGAAGTGGATTCAGAATACACCATCCTTTATTTCTGGCGCCACGATTGTGGCCATTGCAAAAAATCAACCCCGGTAATGAAAGAGTTCTATGAAAAATTCAAGGACAAGGGGGTTAAAATCGTGGCCGTTTGCGCCAAATTCACCGATGAAGTGCCCAAGTGCTGGGAATACGTAGACGAAAACCACCTCGAAAACTGGATTCAGGCGGTTGACCCTTACCATCGCTCACGGTTTTCAACGATTTACGACCTGAAAACAACGCCTCAGATTTTTGTATTGGATCGAAAAAAAGAGATCCTTTCTAAAAAAATTGGTGCAGAGCAATTGGAAGAATTGATGAACAAAATCATCGAGATGAAGCAAAAACAAAGCCACAACTGATGCTCAACCTGAAACTCGAAAGAGACATTTGTTTTTTTGATATCGAAGCCACGGGCCTCAATGTTGTGCGCGATCGCATCATCCAGATCGCTATCATAAAATACCCGGCAAAAGGCGGCGACCCTCAGGAGTTGTCCATGCTCATCAATCCGGGTATTCCAATTTCGGAAGAAGCTTTTCAGGTTCATGGCATTCACCCCAAAGACGTTGCCAAAAAACCTGTTTTCCAACAGGTTGCACAAAAGATCTACGATTTCATCGGCAATGCTGACCTTGCCGGCTACAACTCGGGCCGCTTCGATATTCCCATGCTGATGGAAGAATTTGCCCGGGTTGGCATCGAATTCGATATGGAGCGAAGGCGTACCATAGACGTTCAGCGTATTTTTTATAAAATGGAACCCCGCACCCTGAAAGCCGCTGTTCGATTTTATTGCGAACGCGACTTTGACGATGCCCACGATGCCCTGGCCGACGTAAAAGCCACCATTGAAGTTTTTGCAGGACAGTTGGCCCGGTACAAGAATGTAGATTACCGCGATGAAGACGGCAACGTAGCCGAAGCCCCGATTCGCAACGATGTCCAGGCCCTGCATGAATTCACAAACGATAATCGCTTTGTAGATGTGACCCAAAAACTCAAATACGATGGCAATGGAGTCGTTGTGTTCAATTTTGGGAAATACATGGGCCAGCCTGCAGCCCCCATCCTTTCAAAAGACAAACAATACTACAACTGGATTTTGAATAAAGAATTTACTTCGCAGGTCAAGCAAGCTGTCAAAAAGTTGGTGAAAGAATATGAAAAAGCACAGCAGGAGAAATCTTAACCTTGGGTTGATGCTCTGTTGCTCCATGCTGCTTTCCGCCTGCTATGAGCCCACCGAAGGCTGCCTCGATGCAAGGGCTACCAATTTTGACCTTCAGGCTGACGAAGCCTGTTCGGACTGTTGCGAGTATCCGACTTTCCAGTTGAGCCTCCAACACAGGATTGTATTGCCCGGACGGGAATTTCGGTTTTCAACGGATTCAGTTTATTACGATGGCAGCGGAAACCCTTTCCGGTTTCAAAACATCCGGTTTTATTTGTCTAATATTCATCTCGTCCGCAGTGATGGCACCGAAGCAATCGTTGAAGACACCATTGAACTCAACCTTTTCGATCCTTCCGGGATGCCTCGAAAAGCTACGGTAGAAGACAATTTTCTCTTAGCCAATCCGGTGTTTGAACAAACCTATACCCTTGGCTCCTTGCGCGAAAGCGACAGCAATTTTGAAAAAATCCGTTTCGCTGTTGGGGTGGAAGGGGTCGCCAATGAAGCAATTCCCGACTCCCTTCCCGACGATTATCCGCTGGGCCGCATTGAAGAAACCCTCGATTTGCATTTCAACCAGGATTACGGTTACGTTTTCAACTACCTCTCCTTGTTTCGGGACACCCTTTCCACCAATACAACGCCGGTGGTTTTACGCATCGGTACAACGCCTTACCTGCGGGTGGTTGAGTTATTTTTACCCCCAGGCGGGTTTACCCCAACTGACGGTTTCAACACCCTGGTTACCTTGCGCATCAATTATGTAGAATGGTTTCAAAGCCTGAATGTGCAATCCGATACGCCCGGACAAATGACTGAAAAAATTGTCCAGAACCTTGCCAACTCCTTTTCTGTTATTGCAATAGAAAAAAAATAGCGCTTATTTTGCATCAAACCATTTCGGACCCCAATGTCCGAAAACTTAACAATGCCGATGATGAAAAAAATTTTCTTTTTGGCCGCGAGCTTTGCATTGCTGCTTGCCGCTACTTGCAAGGAGGACGATGATTTTGCAAAAGAGGTCGTCGACATGAATTTTAAAAGTACTTTCGGTGATGCACCTCTGGTAATGTACGAAAGCGCTTATCCTTACGAGGCTGGCATGTCGGTCAAACTCCAGCTTTTCCAATTCTACCTATCCAATATTTCCGTTCAACGGGAAGATGGCAGTTTAGTACTCCAGAAGGATATTGCCCTGATCAACTTCAAAGACATTTTAACTCCTTCGGCGGCCACAGAAGGCATTTCCCTGAACATGGAAGGGCTTGCTCCCGGGCATTACAAAGCCATCCGCATGGGAATCGGTGTTGCCCCTAACCTGAACAGTACCAATCCGGCCAACTATACCCCTCCTCATCCTTTGGATGACAATTACTGGTCAGCAGCAACCGGATACGTTTTCATTAAAATTGAAGGCAATGCAGATACCACGGGCAATGGACAATTCCCGGCAAAATTGACTTTCCACACCGGGGCCAATGAGCTCTATAAAGAAAAAACTTTTGATAAACACTTCGAACTAAAAAAAGGGCAAACGCTGCAGCTTAAATTTAGCGTCGATTTGAAAAAAGTGCTGTCGAAAGGTCCCGGCGACTTTCTTGATTTCAGGCAGATTACCCAGGATCACAGCAATAACCCGGAAGTTTATACTTTCATCGCAGATAACTTGTACAATGCGCTGGTCCTGGAATAAATTAATGGCTTCAAAAACGCAACAACTCAACCTTTTTGAAGTTTGCTGCCTGCTTTTTTTATGCCTCTGCGGCGGCATATTTATGGTTTCCGCAACCCGCGTCCTTGATGATGCGGACAGGAAAAACGGCGACGTCTGCTCTCCTACTCCTTATACCCTGCAGGAACCTGCTCACTTTGTGAAAATGTTGATACCTGCCGATAACCCGCTTACCGAAGAGGGAATTGAGCTGGGCCGCCAACTGTTCTACGACCCCTTGTTGTCCATGAATGGTGCCGTTTCCTGCGCCAGTTGCCATTTGCCACAGCTTGGATTCGGCGATGGAAAAGCATTCAGCATCGGCGTAAACGGCCAGGAAGGCCCGCGCAGTTCCCTGCCCCTGGCCAATGTCGGCTACTACTACAAGGGCCTTTTTTGGGACGGCCGATCAAAGTCGCTCGAAGACCAGGCCCTGATTCCGGTACGCGAGCCTCACGAAATGAACAGCGACTGGAGTCTGGTAGAATTAAAATTGCGCAACCATCCAAAATACCCGGAGTTGTTCCGCAAAGCATTCTCCATTACCGACCGGAAAGAAATTACCCGGTTTCTTGTAGCCAAAGCCATTGCCCAATTCGAGCGAACGCTTATCAGTGCTAACGCCAAATACGACCAGGTACTGGCCGGAAAGGCAACCTATACCGCATCTGAAGAACGCGGCCGGAAGATTTTTTTTGACGCATCCGACGACCTGCCCAAATCAGAATGCGGCCATTGCCACCTGGACCCCCTCTTTACCAATCTGGATTTCCAAAACAATGGCATTCAGCAGGTAACCAGCCTGGAAGACTTCCCCGACAAGGGCCGCGGCAAAATCACAAAAATCATTTACGATAATGGTAAATTCAGAGTGCCTACCCTTCGCAACATTGAACTGACAGCCCCTTATATGCACGACGGGCGGTTTGAAACCCTCGAAGCAGTTCTGGATCATTATGCATCCGGGGGCCATTTAGCCGACAACCTGAACCCCAATGTCCGCCAGTTGAATTTTTCCAAACAGGATAAAATCGATTTAATTGCTTTTTTAAAAACCTTGACGGATACCAGTTTTGTTCAAAACCCTGCTTTCGCAAATCCGTTTAATGAATAATGTCGCGAATCCTAAGCGGTAAAAATATCCAATCATGAAATCGTTGTACTTTATTCTGTTTTTTGCTGCCATTTCCCTCGCCGCTGAAAGTTGCCGCGACGATGACGATACGTGCTCAACATGCCCGAATAACGATGTCATCGCCGGTGAATACAATCCACAGCCCTATGTGCTCAATGTGCCGGCCTGGATGCCGCCGGTTCCTAACCCATCCGATAACCTGCTTACCGTTGACGGCATTGCACTGGGGCGCATGCTTTTTTATGACCCCATTCTTTCTTCCGACAGCACCTTGTCCTGCGCTTCCTGCCACAAACAGGAACGTGCTTTTACCGACGGCCTTGCTGTAAGTACGGGAGTTTTGGGCATCCCTGGGAAACGCAGCGCCATGTCATTGGCCAACCTTGCTTACAATACCCGGGGTTTTTTCTGGGATGGCCGCACCGGCACTCTGGAAACCCAGGCACTTCTCCCTGTAGAGGACCACATCGAAATGAATGAAAACTGGGACAATGTGCTGCAAAAATTCCGAAACCATCCCATTTACCCCGCTCAATTCCGGAAGGCATTCGGCATTGAACTGAAAAGCCAGATCACTAAAGAATTGGCAGCAAAAGCGCTTGCCCAGTTCCAACGCACCCTCATCAGCGGTAATTCCCGCTACGATCAGGTTATCTGGGGGCAGCAGGGTTGGCTCACTGACCAGGAACAACGCGGATTGGAGTTGTTTTTTATTGAATTTGCCGGCGATGTTCAACATCCGGGTTGTTCGCATTGCCACTTCAATCCTCTTTTTACCGACAACAATTTTCGCCAGAATGGCCTGGAAAATGTGCCGGACCTGCTGTCCTTCCCCGACCCGGGCCGCGGCGCTGTTTCCGGCATCACCAATGACAATGGCAAATTCAGAGTGCCCACACTGCGCAATATTGAGCTGACGGCACCGTACATGCACGATGGGCGTTTTGCCACCCTGGAAGAGGTGCTTGATCACTACGCTACCGGCGGGCATGGCGTTTCTAATGAAGACCCCAACATCCTGGCCTTCCCCATCGATGCACAACAAAAACAGGATCTGATCGCCTTTTTAAAAACCCTGACCGATCAAAGTTTCCTGACCAACCCTGATTTCAGCAATCCCTTTTAATCACAACCTGCTGGTATCTAACATCTAAAATCTAACGGCTGACATCTAATGAATTACTGGCTCATCAAATCCGAACCTTTTACCTACAGTTTCCAGGACTTGCAACGGGAAGGAAAAATCATGTGGGATGGCGTGCGCAATTACGCAGCCCGCAATAACCTGCGTGCCATGAAAACCGGCGACCTGGTGCTGTTTTACCACAGCCGTGAAGGGCTGGAAGTAGTCGGAATTTGTAAAGTAGATAAAGAATTTTACCCCGATCCTACCGCAGAATCAGGAGATTGGTCGGTCGTAGATTTTGTGCCGGTGAAGCCATTTCATAAAGCAGTATCTCTGCAAACCCTCAAAGGAATTCCGGAATTGCAGAACATTGGCCTCATTCGTATTGGCAGGCTGTCCGTGATGCCGCTTGAAAAGAAAGAATTCGATAAAATTCTGGAATTGGGGGAGACTACGATCCCTTAGCTCTCTGTCCAAGGGAAATGAGGTGAGAGCTGATCCCTACCGGTCAGGCTTTCAGCTTTGGGCCATCAGGAACAAGGTTGTATTTTGCCCCAAAATCGATGCATGCCGCCCAACAGGGCTCGTTTTGAGGCAAAATACAAGATGCTTAACCGAATATTTACTCCTCTATCGCCTTAATTCCGGGGAGCTCTTTGCCTTCCAGAAACTCCAGCATCGCGCCACCTCCTGTAGAAACATAACTGACTTTATCGGCCAGTCCCATCAGGTTCACCGCCGCGACAGAATCTCCCCCGCCAACGAGCGAAAAGCTTCCATGGCTCGTTGCTTCTGCTACTGTCTCTGCAATCGTTTTTGTCCCTGCTGCAAACTTCGACATCTCAAAAACGCCCATCGGACCATTCCAAA
>JABWAJ010000304.1 GCA_013361075.1 Saprospiraceae bacterium
GACGCGGGTGGCACGATCCTTTTCGTTTCGTTTAGCCCGACCATTAATTTTGAAAACCTTCCTCCGGGAAACCTGAGAGTTTATGCACTATCCTACATCGGACAGTTACTTGCAGCACCGGGATTGAATATTTTCACTGACCCGCTTGGCTCTATTTGCTATGCACTAACGACGAATTTTATTTCTCTCAACAATGTGTCGCCTGATGGTGCAACTGTGTTCGGGCCCAATTCCGCTACATCACTGGTCATTTGTTCAAACGACGCTGCGCCGGACCTGATCAGCTTTGGCTCAACAAGCACCAGTCCGCTTTATGCCTACTTAGTTACGGATGCCAATAACGTCATCCTGCAGGTTTCAACTACCGGCAATGTTGACTTTTCCACTTTGCCCGACGGCATTTGCCGGGTTTGGGGGTTTGCTTACGTAGGCAATATTACGGCAACCATTGGCAACAATGCTGCAACAAGTAACCTGTCTTCGGATTGTTTTGATCTATCCGACAACTTTGTAACGGTGAACAAAGCAACGCCTGATGGTGGCTCGGTAGCTTTTGACGATGGCAGCACTTCCCTTGAGTTGTGCACCGGTGCCAGTGCGCCCAACCTCGTTTTGAACAACCAGACTACCTCCCCGCTGAATTACGGATTTGTGCTGACAGATGCCAACAACATTTTCATTCGGGTACTTTCAGGCAACAGCGTTGATTTTGATGCCTTGCCGGCTGGTGCTTACCGGGTTTGGGGACTTTCCTATTCCGGCGCGATTATTGCCCTTGCCGGGGATAATGCAGCAACGGCAACTCTGACCGATGGATGTTATGAGCTTTCGGGCAACTTTGTCAGCATCCTCAAGCGCAACCTCACTGCCGGCACGGTCAGCCTGTCCAATCTGGCATTTGCAACTTATACTTGCGACAACGACGGCATTCCGGATGAACTCGAAATCATTTCTTCCGTTACAAATCCGGAAGAGCAATACATTTTTGTCATTACCAATGAATTGAACAACATTGTCGGCACATCCACAGACGGAATCATTGATTTTGAAGGCACCGGCCCGGGCATTTGCCGCATCTGGGGGCTGGCTTATTCCGGTAACCTGACATTTGTACCCGGCCAGCCACTGGCTCAAACTGAGTTGTCGGATGAATGCTATCAGGTTTCGACCAACTTTGTCGAAGTTGAGAAAAAACAAGCCCTTGGCGGTACGGTCATGCTGGAAAACGGCGACGATGCTATTGATGTATGCGCTGGCGACGGCGCTGCAGACGCTCTTACGTTCATTACGGAAGACGGTATAGGGGAACACTACAACTTCTTTTTAACGGATGAAGACAATACGATCCTTTCTGTCTCTTCAGACGGGGTGATTGATTTTGAAAGCCTTGCCGCCGGCAATTACCGCGTCTGGGGTGTGGCTTACACCGGTGACCTCAATGCCCAGGAAGGTGACAATGCAGCTACAGTTGAGGTGTCGTTTGAGTGTTATGAACTGAGTGCCAATTTCGTGGAAGTGGATGTCACTTTCGTGGATGGCGGTTCGGTTTCTATCGTAGGCGGGGCAACCTCTACGTTTGTTTGTGCCAACGACAGCGAGTCGGATATCCTTACCTTTGATTTTAGCACCAATGCCCTGAACGCCGATTACACCTTTATTGTAACGGATGAAAATAACCGGGCACTGGTGGTTTTGGCCGGCAATGCTGTTGATTTTAACGTAGCTTCACCCGACCATATCTGCCGTGTTTGGGGGATTTCCTTTACTGGTACCTTAGATATTGAAACAGGTGATGACATCACCGCTACGCAATTGACTTCGAAGTGTTATGAACTGTCGGCCAACTATGTGGAAGTCAGAAAAGAAGAAACCAATGGAGGCACGGTTGCAGAAGCTGAAGGTCAGGACAGTTATTTTGTTTGTCCGGATGGCATTGCGAATGTGCTTTCCTTTTCGAATTCCGGCGTTTCCACGGGGGAATATGTCTATGTAGTGACCAATGCGATCAATACCATCGTTGCCATTTCGCCGGACAGCGATATTGACTTTGATGCATTTGCCGAAAATACTTACCGGGTTTGGGGCCTGGCTTATACAGGGACCGTAACCGCAGTGGTTGGCGACAATGCTGCAACAACACAGTTGACCAACGAGTGCTTCGACCTGAGCGCTAACTTCATCGAGGTCGTTGTGGACACACCTGAAGGCGGAGCCTTGAGTACGAATGATGGGGCATTCCAGGTATACAGCTGCCCGGGTGACAGCGAACCGGACGTACTGGCTTTTGACAATTCCGGCGCTTCCGGCGTGGGTTATGCTTTGCTGGTAGCTGACGAAACCGGTAAGGTTGTCGCCATCGCCAATGGAACAGAATTTGATTTTGGAACTTTAGATGAAGGCACTTACGTCGTTTATGGCGTTGCTTATACCGGCTCACTCACCGTTGCCATTGGCGACGACGTGAATGCAGTGGATTTATCAGACGAGTGTTTCGACCTGAGCGACACCGTTGTCACCGTTATCCATCAATCGCCGGAAGGCGGAACGGTAGCACTGGCGGGCGGCGCTTCAACCATTTACCTCTGCCCTGAGGGAGCTGGTTCCAGCTTGTTGTTTTTTGAAAGCAACGGCGCAGCAGGGCCCGGGTTTACTTACCTCATAACCGATAACCAAAATGTTATCATCGCCTTTGTAACTGGCAATTCCATCAATTTAGACGCCCTGCCCGAAGGCAGCTACCGCGCCTGGAGCCTGGCTTATACCGGTGACCTGACGGCTGAAATTGGCGATGATGCTGGCGTGGCTGTATTGTCAACTGGCTGCTATGACCTGAGCAGTAATTTCGTGGAAATTGTGAATCAAGCTCCCAATGGCGGTACCATTGCAGGCCAGGGTGGGGCTACGACTTTTAATTTGTGTGCCGGTGACGGCGATGCCGATGTGATCCATTTCAATGTTACAGGCAATACAGCAGGCAACTATGCCTACCTCATTACCGATGAAAATAACTTCCTGATCGGGGTGATTACTGACGATTCTCTGGATTTCGAAAACGTGAACATTGATGGCCGGGTTAGAATTCATGGTGTTGCCTACACCGGTGACCTGGTGTTGGTTCCGGGCGATCCGGTGCTGCTGGTTGCCGCTTCCAACGACTGCTATGATTTGTCTGAAAATTTTATCGAAGTCAACCTGACCATTGTTGATGGCAGCGTCCTTTTATCGGACATCAACGGCACGGGAACCCTGTACATTTGTGCCGGTGACGGTGTTGCGGATACGGTTTCTTTCTTTAGCGGAACTCTGGGCACAGTTGCAGGTTACCGGTTTGTGGTCACCAATCAAAACAACATCATCCTGGCCTACCTGCCTGGCAACCAGCAAAATTACGAAGCTACGGCCGGGTTCGACCGCCTTCGCGTTTGGGGTGTCGCCTTTACCGGCACCATCAATCCGGTGCCTTTTGGCCTGAACATCACCACTGCCAACTTATCGAACGGCTGCTTTGATCTTTCTGATAATTACATTGACGTCATCCGTGATTTGCCGGAAGGCGGTTCCGTCTCTACCGGTGGCGAAACGGATGTGCTGTTGTGTATCGGCGCAGAAAACGGCGTACTGAATTTTGAAACAACGAGCAGTTCGATTTCCGGTTATGTCTATCTGGTAACTACTGAAGACAACACCATCGTTCAGGTTTCTAACTCAGAGGACATTGATTTTAATGAACTTGATCCGGGAGTCTACCACATTTGGGGACTTTCCTACACGGGCGTATTGACTGCCTCCGTTGGTCAGGAAGTAACCCCTGGCGCGAACCTGGCAACGAGCTGTTTTGAGCTTTCTGAAAACTTTGTGCGGGTAGACCGGGCAGAACCTGTGGATGCAGGAGAAGTTTCCGGCACGAGCAATGGCGAAACAGGGACTTTATTTTATACCTGCCCTGACGACGACAACGGAGATTTGATTATTTTGGAAAATACCAGCCTCGATTCAAATTATGTGTACGTCATCACCGATGGCAGCGGCAAAATCCTGATTCCTGAAATTCTTGGCGACGTAATTGACTTCGATCCGGCAGCTCCGGGTACCTACCGGGTTTACGGCATCTCGTACAATGGCAATCCTTTGTATGGTTTCGGAACGAACGTAACCAACGAGCCTCTGTCGGACAATTGTTACATTACTTCTTCTAATTTCATTACCATCATCGTTTCGGCACCGGAAGGCGGCGAGGTCCTGACAACGGAAGGCCAACCGGAAGTAACCGTGATCAATGGCGACGGTGAGCCTGATGTAGTGGGCGTTTCGGCCAGTGGTGCTTCCCCAACTCCCTACACCTACTTAGTGACGGACGAAAACAACCTGATTGTCTCGATTCCGGATGGTAATTTCTTCGATTTTGAATCGCTGGCAGCCGGCGTTTACCGCATTTGGGGACTGGCATATACCGGAACCCTGACTGCCAGCGTAGGCGACGATGCAGCAGTGGCTGCTCTTTCGGACGATTGTTTCGACTTAAGCAACAGCTTCGTGCAGGTGAACAGCGAACCGCTGACGTTTGGCAGCCCGGAGGATAACGTTGAAGCAAGAACAGAGGCATCAACCCCTGTAGCTTCCAGTCTCAGGCTTTCGCCGAACCCGACTAAAGACAAACTCGTTGCCGACCTGAATATGGGCAGCATCGAGCGGCCCGCTACCACAATCCGCATTTTCAGCGCCACAGGCCAACTCATGCTGCAATGGAACGAACCGGCTGTAAAAGGGGCCAATCGCTATTCCATTGCCGTCGGTGATCTGGTTCCGGGCTTGTACCTGTTGCAGGCAACAAACGGCGGGGTGGTGCAGACGGCGAAGTTTGTGAAAGAGTAGGTAGTTAGGGCTCGCTTTGAGCAACACCCTAACTTGATTCTGCATAATCAATTAAGCTTTCCATATTTCAGCGCCCGGTTCCGAGGTTTTCGGGGCCGGGCGCTTTGGTTTTTGGGGCCATTAGATTGTCGCAAATGTGCCAAAGCATCGGGTAGGCTTAATTACCCCGGTCTAATTTAAGTTTTTGTGTAAACTGCTAACGTGCCCTGCATTTCTACACGATACCACCTTTTGAAAAATATAAAAACGCATATTGTCTCCTTATCCCGTCATTGCCGTACCACCTTCCGCATCACCATCCCTCCATCTGTCATCCGGATCGCCAAAAAATACGCCCCGGCAGGATACTCCGCCATCGAAAACGCCAATGTTTTTTTCCCATCCTCCAGTGCATAAACCTGCTGGTACAACAACTGCCCGCTTAGGCTGTAAAGCTGCACCGCCTGAAAAGCAGCACCGTTTTCATCCGATTCCACGGTGACCAATCCCGAAACCGGGTTCGGAAAAACGCGGATATTTTGGTCTGAAACCACAGAATTGGCACCCGTTGGCCCGGCAAACAACCCCATCGCCTCCGCAAAACACGGAATGGCGTGCGCTTCGTCAATGATGCCGTCGTTGAAAAAGCCGAAAGCATCGGAAGGCGAAATGGCATCCCAGTAGAAATAAGAAAGTTCGTTGGCATTGATGGCGTTCATGAGTGCGGTGATCCAGTTGCACCGGCTGTCGGCATCTGCTTCGGTAGAACAGCCAAATTCACCCAGATTTACCGGCACTTCGTAGTTGTCTCCCCAGGCTTTTACCGCCGCAAAAATTTGATTGATGGCTGCAATTTCACCCGTTTGCGGAAAAGCCCTTGGCGGGAAAAAAGCCGGCGAAGTCCAGCTCATGCCCTGATGAGTGAAATAATACGGGTCGTAGCTGTGAAAGGTGTAAATGACGTCCTGATCAGACAGCGGGGTAAAGGCAATCAGGTTGGGGCCGGAATTCCAACTGCTGGCACCAACCAATACCGAGTGGGTCTGGGTTTCGTTCATCCGGATGGTAGCCAGCAGGTTTTGCGCCACCGAGCGCCAGTTGGCATTTGAAATTTCGTTGGTGGGTTCGTTGTAAATTTCAAAGAGAAAACGATCGGGATCCAGATGGTCGTACCGCTGCGTCAATTGCGCCCAAACAGCATTCAGGCGCGGAATTTCTGCGGCATAGTTGGCATTCGTCAGTGGATAGCCGTGGTGGTTGTCTATAATCAATCGGAAATCATAATCATTGGCCCACACGATCATGCTGTCAATCAGCGAAAAAGCAATGTGGTTGAAATTCAGCGTGTAGGGTGCGGTTGTGCTGCCCAGCCGCTCAAAGGTGACAGGCAGGCGGAAGGTCTGAAAACCCGCATTGCGCAGCGCCTGCACTTTGGCACGCGTATAGCGGCTAACCTCCGGGTAGGCGTTGAAAGGCAGCAACCAGTATGCTTCCAGCCAATTGGAGGTATTGATGCCCCGGCCCAGAGCATTGGCACGCGCCATTGTTGCCGCTGAGGTGCCGCCCCCGCCAACCGAAACATTCACCAATTCAATTGCGTCAATAAAAACGGCTCCATTCCCAACCGCCGTATTGGAAGCAATGCTCAGGTCTATTTCCCGCACCGCCGACGGGCTCACCGTCGAACCGGCGGTCAGCGCAAACATCGGAACGTCCACGACCGTATACGCACCCGTTGCCGGGCCAACCTCCAGGGTATGGCCATAGTTGTCGCCGTTGCGCAGGGAAATCGTCAGGGTCTGGGCGCCCGAAAGCCCGCGGTAAGCAATCCGCAGGTGGCTGTGACCCGAAAAGTCGCGCGGGGCATTGGCCCCCCAGTTATCCATGTTCAGGCCCAATCCTGCCCACGAACCCGTGAACGCATACTCGAAACGGTAGTGCTGGGTACCTTCGTAGGGCGTTTGGCTGCTTACTTCCGTCAGGTTAGCCGTCCCACCTGTGCCTGCCGCCGCCC
>JABWAJ010000305.1 GCA_013361075.1 Saprospiraceae bacterium
CATCGGCCGCGCATTAGAATATTTCACCAATGCCATCAAAAAACGCCGTGTTTGTTTCCTGCTGTCCGATTTTCTGGCCAAAGGTTACGAAGCTCCCCTGCGCATCGCTGCCCGGAGACACGACCTCATCGGGGTACAAATTGTGGATCCCCGTGAAACTGCGTTGCCCAATATCGGCCTCATGCGTGTGAAAGATCCGGAAACAGGGCAGGTGCAATGGCTCGATACGGCTTCTGCTTCTGTGCGCCGCCATTACGAAAACTGGCACCGGGAACAATCGGATTATTTTCGCGGCATATTTCTGAAAAGTGGCGCCGATGCCCTGCGCATTCAAACGGATGAACCTTACGTGAATGCCCTGCTGAAGTTTTTTCACAAGCGCATCAAGGCATAGCATGGGAAAAATAAAATCTATTGTTGGCATCATGCCCGTTGTGCTGTTGCTCTGGAGCGCTAACCTGTGCGCACAAACTACAGCCCAGGTTTTGTTAGACAGCGCCCAGATCAGTATTGGTGACCAGGTGAAGCTGGTTTTTCGGGTTGCTTACAGCAAAAACGGCCTGTTTCAACGGGCTGATTTTACGGAACTGGATTCCCTGAAAGGCATCGAAGTGCTGGGGGTTGACACGCCGCGTACCCGCATCTCGGAAGTAGGTGCTTTTACAGAGCAAACCATGACCCTGACTTCTTTTGATGCCGGAAGGTACTCTCTGCCGGCAGTTCCGTTTTATGTAGCCGAAGGCACCCGTATTGATACCGCCTGGACGAAAGAACTGGTGCTGGAAGTAAGGGATGTAACCGTCAACAACGATTCTCTGTACATCGAACCGATCAAGGACATCATCGCGGAACCCCGTCGGTTTAGTGATTATTGGCCTTATTTGATTGTGGTATTGATGATCCTGATGCTATGGGGCATCCTGCGTTTTGCCAACAAGCCGGTAAAAGAGCAGGTTTTTCCCAGGATGCTGGTCCGAAAAGCGCCCCACGAAATTGCTTTGGCCAAACTTTTTGCGCTGCAACGGGGTAGTCCCTGGCTGCACGCCAACGCCATGAAAGCTTATTACGCTGATTTGACCTTCATTACCAGAGAATACCTCGAAAACCGCTACGGCATTAAAGCATTGGAATCAACCACCGGCGAAATTCTGGCGGCATTGAAAAAAGAAACCATCCCCGATGAGGCGGTTGAGATCCTCAACGGCCTGCTGCAAACGGCAGATTTGGTCAAATTTGCAAAAGCAAACCCCGATGCCGCCGCAGGCGAAACCTGGCTGGAGCGGTCGGTCGAGCTGGTGCAAATGACAATGCCAGGCGCACAACAAGCTGCTGAAGAAGCAGACAATGGCCCGGAATTGACAAATGAAGATTGATGCAGGCTACGTGCTGATGTTTTACAACGATCACCATCATCCATCATATAATAAATCATCAATTTTTAAAATATGAGGTGGCTACACCCTGAGTTCCTTTACCTGTTTCTGCTGTTGCCCGTAGCAGTGTTTTGGTATTGGCTGCGCTACCGGAAGCGGTATCCGACTTTCCGGTTGTCAAGTTTGCAGGCCATCCAGGGCAGGAAGAGCTGGCGGGGCCGGTTGCAGATTGTGTTGCCCATCCTGCGCGGGCTGGCATTTGCAGCGCTGATTATGGGCCTGGCACGGCCACAAAAAACGCTGGAAGAAGAAAAAGTAAAAGGGGAAGGCATCGACATCATGCTGGCGATGGATTTGTCGAGCAGCATGCTGGCGATGGATTTCAAACCCAACCGGCTTGATGTGAGCAAACGCGTGGCTGCGGAATTTGTAGACAAACGCACGTTTGACCGGATTGGCCTCGTGGTTTTTTCCGGAGAAGCATTTACACAATGTCCCCTGACCAGTGACCACCGCATTGTCAAGGAATTTTTAGGCGGCCTCGAATGCGGGCGCCTCGAAGACGGTACCGCTATCGGCATGGGGTTGGCCACAGCCGTTAACCGCCTCAAAGACACGAAAGCAAAAAGCAAGGTCATCATCCTGCTCACCGATGGGGTGAACAATACCGGGTATCAGTCGCCGCAGTTGGCCGCCAAAATTGCCAAAGAATTCGACATTAAAATCTATACCATCGGCATTGGTGCTTCCGGCGAAGCCCATACGCCGGTGAGTCGGCGCAGCGATGGCACTTATGTATTCGGTTTGGCCCGTGTGGAAATGGACGAACCGCTGATGCGGGAAATTGCTGAGCTGACCGGCGGTCAATATTACCGGGCGACAACAGAGCAGGAACTGGAACAAATTTATACCCAGATTGACCTGCTGGAAAAGAGTGAAATCGAAATTACCAGCTACAAACGCTACGGGGAATTGTTCCGTTGGTTTGTGTTGGTCGCAGTCGGGTGCATTGTGCTCGAATTCCTGCTCCGGTATACTGTCCTGCGGACAATTCCGTAGGTAAAATCAGGAAAAAAAGTCAAAGGAAGGCCCTCCTTTATTTAGCCCGAAACCAAATCTAATGTCTTAAATCTAACATCTTAAATCTAACAGACACCCACAATGTTACGTTTTGAGCACAGCGAATACCTCCTTGCCCTGGCGGCAATCCCACTGATGGCGGGTTTGTATGCGCTGTCGCAACACGTGCGCAGGCGTGCGCTGAAACGGTTTGGCGATCCGGCACTACTCGAAAGACTCATGCCCGGGTATGCCCCCCGGCGCAACCGATTCAAGCTGATCCTGTTGTTGTTGTCCCTTACGTTACTCATACTGAGCTGGGCCAATCCTCAGTGGGGATCCAAACGCGAAAAGGTACAGCGCAAAGGCATAGACCTGCTTATTGCCATCGACATTTCGGAGAGCATGCTGGCCCAGGATTTATCGCCCAGCCGCCTGGAACGAGTGAAAAAATTTGCTGTTGATCTGGTCAATCGTTCAGAGGGAGACAACATCGGTGTCCTGCTTTTTTCCTGCAATTCTTTCCTGCAGTCGCCATTTACCACCGATTACAATTTTCTCCGCATGTTTCTGGAAAGCGCCGAAACCGGTATGGCTTCTTCCGTAGGCACCAATATCGGGGCCGCTATTGAAATGGCCGGTGAAACGTTTGGTGAAGACAACCGGAACCACAAAGCACTGGTCATTTTCAGCGATGGAGAAGACCATGAAGCACAGGGCGTGGAAGCTGCAGAGGCTGCCGCGGAAAACGGACTCATTGTGATGACCATCGGTGCCGGCACACCGGAGGGTGGGTTCATTCCGGTCAGTACTTCTTTCGGCACGGAATACAAACGCGACGCCAGCGGAAGCCCGGTGCGCACCCGCCTGGATGAATCCACCCTGCGCCAAATTGCCAAAGCGGCAAACGGGGCCTATTTCAACATTGCTTCAGGCAGTGAAGCTGTGGTCAGCGGCCTTCGGGAACGGATTGACCGAATCGAAAAACGGTCTTTTGAAGACCGCCCGTTCAGTGATTATCAAAGCTATTTCCAATACCTCATCGGGCTGGGCCTGCTTTTGCTGGCAACGGAATTTTTAATTGCTTTTCGCAGAACGGAAGAATAGGCGTTTTTTCCGGCGGGAACGAATTTGCAGGCGTTGAATTTTGGATGCATAAAATGGGAAAAACCATGCACGGATCTTTCAAAATAAAGCTAGGAATATTGGTCTTTGGCCTTTTTGTTCAAGCAGCAGGAGCACAGTCTGCGCATACCGAGTCCTTAAAGGGCGATAAGGCGTATAAGGAAAAAAGATATGCTGAAGCAGAAGAAAAATACCGCCGGGCGCTTGAAAAACAGGGTAGTGCCAAAGAAAATTACAACTTAGGCAACGCCATCTACCAGCGCGAAAACTACGAAGAGGCAGCCAAACACTTCGAAGAAGCAGCCGGTAAGGCCCTGGACCAAAACCAAAAAGCCCAGGCTTATTACAATCTCGGCAATACACATTTTAAAAACGGAGCATGGGAAAAAAGCGTAGAGGCCTACAAAAATGCCCTGCGACTGAATCCGGGAGATGCTCAGGCCAAACACAACCTGGCACAGGCCCGCCGCCGCATACCCCCTCCGCCGCCGCCGGATCAAAACAAACAGCAACAACAACAGAACCAGCAACAACAAAATCAGCAACAGCAGCAACAAAACCAGCAATCCGATCAGCAAAAAAAGGAACAGCAATCCAAATCTCAGGCTGGCAAAGAAGAAGAAATATCCCGCCGGGAAGCCGAAGAACTCCTCAAGATCATGGAACAGGAGGAAAAAAAGGTGATGAACAAAATGCGGCGGGAAAAACGCGGCGCCTGCAGCACTGACAAGGATTGGTAGGCTTTTTAAAAAAACCAGTTAGTTTGCCAGCTTGCCCTTGCCAATTTGCCCTTTGCTAGTAACCCATCAACCGCTCCAACTGCTGCTTAAACCGCTCGGCAGGCATGAACAACTGCTCCAGCGGCGCTGCAAACGGGATGGGCATGTCCAAACCGGCAGCGCGCAATACCGGCGCGTCTAAGTACTCGAACAGGTTTTCTGAAATATAAGCCGCAATCTCCCCTCCGATGCCGCCATAAAGCGTGTCTTCGTGCAGGATAATGACTTTGCCCGTTTTTTTAACGGTAGCCGTGATGGCGTCGTAATCCAGCGGCAGCAGGGTGCGCAGGTCAAGAATTTCTGCATCAGCGCCCATTTCTGCGGTTATTTTTTTCGCCCAGTGTACCCCCATGCCGTAAGTGATGACCGATACGGTATGGCCTTCCTGTACGGTCTGGGCTTTACCGATTTCAACCGTGTAGTAGTCGTCAGGAATCGCTTCAGTGAGGCTGCGGTACAAGCCTTTGTGCTCGAAATAAATAACGGGGTTCGGGTCTTCAAAACTGGCTAAAAGCAAGCCTTTTGCATCGTAGGGGTTGGCCGGATAGACGACCTTCAGTCCGGGAGTATGGGCAAACCAGGCCTCATTGCTTTGTGAATGGAACGGCCCTGCACTCATGCCGCCGCCGGCAGGCATGCGCACCACCACGTCGGCGTTCTGACCCCAGCGGTAGTAAAGCTTGGCCAAATTGTTCACAATCTGATTGAAAGCACAGGATACAAAGTCTGCAAACTGCATTTCCACCATTGCTTTATGGCCTTTGAGGCTCAACCCCAGCCCGATGCCCACAATGGCGCTTTCGCAAATGGGGGTATTGCGCACCCGCTCCTTGCCAAATTGCCCCACAAAACCCTCCGTAATTTTAAAAACGCCACCGTATTCGGCAATGTCCTGGCCCATCAGCACCAGGTTGTCGTGTTTTTCCATCGCTTGCCGCAAACCGTCGGACACCGCATCAATAAAACGTTTTTCGGTGCGTGCGGCTGAAGTTGGCGCTACCACCCGCTGCACATGGGGGGCATATACATCGGCCAGTTCCTGTTCTTCGCTCGACTGGATCTCCGGCTCTTCAAAAGCAATGGCCAGCCCGTCCTCGATTTCCTGGCGGATTTCCTGCCGCATCGCTTCTATTTTTGCGTCGTCGAGCACCCCCGTTTGCAGCAGGTAATTTTCGTAATTGCTGAGCGGATCTTTGGCTGCCCAAAAATCCATCAGTTCCTGAGGGACGTATTTGGTACCCGAAGCCTCTTCATGGCCACGCATTCGGAAGGTACGGCATTCTACAAGTACGGGTTCGGGTTTTTCGCGCAACTGGGCTGCCAGTTGGCTAAAAGTGCGGTAAACTTCGAGGATGTTATTGCCGTCAATGATTACCGAGCGCATGCCATATCCAATGGCGCGGTCGGCGAGGTTTTCACAGCGGTATTGTTCCTGTGTAGGGGTAGACAGGCCATATCCATTGTTTTCAATCACAAAAATAACCGGCAACTGCCATACTGCGGCAACATTGAGCGCTTCATGAAAATCGCCCTCGCTGGTGCCGCCTTCTCCGGTAAACGCTACTGAAACCCGGCCCTCGTGCTGCAGTTTGTGTGCCAGCGCCACCCCGCCAGCCAGCGCCAGTTGAGGCCCGAGGTGCGAAATCATACCCACAATGTGGTATTTCATCGTTCCGAAATGGAAAGACCGGTCGCGGCCTTTTGTAAAGCCCAGTGCTTTGCCCTGCCACTGACAAAACAGGCGTTCCAGCGGAATGTCGCGGGAGGTAAATACCCCAAGGTTGCGGTGCAGGGTAAAAATGTATTCATCGGGCAGCAACGCGCAGGTGACCCCCACAGAAATGGCTTCTTGCCCGATTCCTGAAAACCATTTGCTCACACGTCCCTGCCGGAGCAGGATGAGCATTTTATCTTCGATCATCCGCGGCTTCAGCAGCCGCTGGTAAAGGGACAACAAGGTTGCTTCAGTCAGATCGCCGCGCTCAAAAGCGATGGCGGGCATTATGGTAGTAGCGTTCATGGTCAAGGCTTTGAAAAAAACGCTGCAAAGGTAGGGAAAGACAGGGAATTTTGAGTCAGGGAATTTTGAATTGCTGTATTTCGGACAAAACCCGGAGGAATAAACTGTGCATAGCGAAACTATATGGTAAGCAGGGCAGGTTTCCCTCCAAAACAGAGTGACGAAAGTAGTACAACATTTTTGGGGGGTTGGAAGGGCTTCATGGGTGTTCTTTTTGTGGAGTGTGCCTCGCACCAAACTGATGACCCATTTCATGAGCAACAGTTTGGAAGAACTGACACCTCAGGAGACCTTCTAACAAGACGCGACGAGTTGCTACTGGCGAGCATTGGCTGTGCATATTTTATCCGTACATTTACTTAATGCTCTGCTGGAATTTAGCCGGATGGTCTTGCTCCTGGTTTATTTCTACTTTTTGAGCCCAAAATGTCTTTCCCGAAGGGAATCTCAAAAAGGCTTGTCGCCATAATGCGCCCTGGTTTTCAGGTTT
>JABWAJ010000007.1 GCA_013361075.1 Saprospiraceae bacterium
CTGCCATCATAAACTGGAGCAAAGCCATCTGGGCTGTCGCATCCTGCATGGCCACCCGGTCAGGTGCAAAAAAAACATAATCCTTGCCACGGTTGTATTGCTGCATGGGAGAATCAGCATGCAAATGGGTGTACAGGATTTTGTCAGATAAGGTCAGCGGGCGCCCCAATGCTTTGCGGGCTGCTTCCACGCGGCCGGGAAGGGCCTCGTAGTATGCTTTTATCATCTCAATATCGAAAGCCATAAGTCGAACTTTAACGTTTTTCCAATAATCATACATAAAAGGCTCGCAAAAGTAGCACTTTAAAGCCACTTAAAAAACCCCTTTTCAAACAAGGGGAAGCATAAAAAGATGAATACAGGTTATTGATTTTGAAAATCAATGGCCGGCTTCCACCTCTACAATCATTTCTATTTCCACAGCCATGCCATTTGGCAACGACGACATCCCCACTGCTGAACGGGCGTGTTTGCCTTTTTCGCCAAATACAGCCACCATCAAATCCGAAAACCCGTTGACAACCGCCGGGTGTTTCGTAAAATCGTCGGGTGCGTTCACCATGCCCAATACCTTTACAATGCGCCGCACTTTGGACAAATCCCCGATTTCTGCTTTTAACGCACTGAGCTGGTTGATGCCGGTAAGGCGGGCGGCTTCGTAACCTTGTTCAATGCTCAGGTCCATCCCTACTTTTCCGGTGATGTAGCTACCATCGGTTTTTCGGGGGCCTTTTCCGGCCAGAAAAATGAGGTTGCCCGTGCGCACAGCGTTGACATAGTTGGCGATGGGTGCCGGGGGTTCTTCCAGCGTAATGCCCATGGCATGGAGTTTTTCTTCCGGTGTGGATTGCGCCAGCACAACATCAATGCTTATCGCAAAGGAGGCTAAGAGCAAGAGCTTTTTCATATTGGATGCCTTTTTGAACTATTTTAAATGGTTTGGGAACAAATATCGCCTTTCCGGGCATTTCTGCAATCAGCTTTCTTTTCAAACGCTAAAGACAACCCAGCATGTTAGATAAAATTCAACTCAAAGAACGCAGCAAATACCTCAGCAAAATCCTGCGCCATCAACCCGACAGCATTCACCTGCAATTGGACAGCGCCGGCTGGGCCGATACATCGGAGTTAATCGCCAAAATGGCCAAATACGGGCCTCGGTTTAAACCGCCTTTCGACCGGGAAACACTGGACGAGATTGTTGCCACCAGTGATAAGCAACGCTACGCTTTTAATGAAGACCGAACGCGCATCCGGGCCAATCAGGGGCATTCCATTCCGGTTGAACTGGGTTACGAACCTCAACAACCACCGGAATGGCTCTACCACGGTACGGCTCATAAAAATGTTGTTTCCATCAAAAAAAGCGGCCTGACCCGGGTAAAACGCCACCATGTTCACCTCTCTACCAACCGCGAAACCGCCCTCCAGGTAGGAGGTCGCCACGGCAGCCCGGTAGCCCTCACCATCCGCGCCGGGGATCTTTACCGCACAGGCCACGTTTTCTACTGCACACCCAATGGCGTCTGGCTGACGGATACAGTGCCTGCAGAGTATATTGAGTTTAAGGAATAAGTAATTGTCTGGCAGCTGTTTTTTGCTTATTTTTGTACAAAATCTTCAATATGGAATTTCCGCATATTATTTCAGATCCTGACATTTTAGGTGGCAAGCCAATCATTAAAGGCAGTAGAATTAGCGTGCAATTGGTTTTAGAATGGATTGCGGGAGGGGCTTCTGTACAGGATATTTTGCAAAAGTATCCGCATTTAACGGAAGCCGGCATCCGGGAAGCATTATTATTTGCATCCCGATTCGCATCCAATGACATCCTAATTGAAGTTAAGACAGAAGCTGCATGAAGCTGAGTGACTTCAAATTATTAGCCGATGAAAACATTGATTCGGAATTAATCGATTATCTGCGCAATCAGGGTTTTGATATTAAAGGGGTTAAAGAAGTCGGTTTGGTAGCGGCAAAAGACCCGGACTGGTTAGATTTAGCGAGTAAGGAAGATCGTGTTATTGTGACTCAGGACAGCGATTTTGGTAAGATCGTATTTACCCAAACCACAAATTTTACAGGGATCATTTTTCTACGCCTCGGATCATTATTTGTTAATTTTCACATCCAAACTATCCAGGCTATCTTGTCTGCCGACCCCAATTTATCTCCTCCTTTTATATTAACAGCCAAAAATGTGAGGGAAGGTGTGAGGATAAAAATTCGGCATGCTCGAAGTGATGGATTTCGCAGAAACCTTCGGTGCCAGTAGCATCCTGAATAAAGGAACACTGAAAATACCTGCCGACAATCCACCTTTGAAGGTCAGGTATGACTTGTCGGGAGGAAATTTTGCCGAGCAGTAAGTTGCTCAGAGGGAACGCTAATCTGTTCAGGTCGTTGTGATTATTTATTATATTTGCTTTGGAAGAAAGCCAGTAACCTACCTGGCAATTCAAACCCATAAGGCACCAATCGAATGAATATTCAATAATAAACGATATTTTTACCGAAGAAAACAATCATAGATGAAACACCTGTACTTAGCGCTCTTATTACTTCCTGGCATACTGAATGGTCAGATGAAATGTTTACAATCCTTCAGCAGCCCAACCAAGGTTAATGAGTTTTCAGAAACGGAACAAGAAATGCTCATATCTACAGACATGGGCTTTTTTGTGATAGATAAAGCCTCCCTCCAGTTAACAAACTATTATGATAATTTTAATTCCAGCTTACCAAGCAGGAGGGTACAAAGCGCCACACGCGACAGAGAAGGCGATCTTTGGGTTATTTCCGGGAATCAACTTGTTCAAATTAAAAATGGCAGCACAATACCCCGGCGTGAGCTTACCAATCAGTTGGCAGGACCAACCGGAGCTATCCCCGTTATTCGGCGAATCTTAAATATTGTAGGAGATGTTTACCTAACGACTAATCTTGCAGGTGTTTATCAGTTAAACCAGAATAAACTTAGTAACTTGAAATGCCCTATAGAACGGGTAAATACCCAAAATATCTGGCGGTACAACGATTCTACTTTTGTAGGAACATCTCAGGGATTAGGTATTATTGAAAAAGACAAGATTCGCTTTTTTGGCAACCAAGATAGTTATTTTACCCGTGCCTGTGACCAGGTCGCGCTGGATAAACACCAAAATTTTTGGATGGCAAACGGCACGAGGATGGAGCGGCACGGCAAGCAGGGGCGTCAATTTTACGACCTCTACAAAAATAAAAGCCAGGAGCCTTTCAAACAAAGCATCAGATCCGTATTCAATGATTTACATGGGAACGTCTACGCATTGGTTGAAGGCATTCTGTTTCAATACATCAACGAAGTCTGGGAGGTCATTGCACAATCGCCTGTAACAGGTCAGATTCAGTTTGCCTATGTAGACCGCCAAGGTGAAGTCTGGGGTTTTGGAGACAGTTTCGGCGGACTTAAAGTATGGCGTAATAATAATTGGCAAGAAGTCGTACTACCCGGATTCCGCTCAAATGACAAAATTGTTCATCAGTTTGACAGAGCCGGCAATGACATTCTGATGGTCACTTACCGCCAGATTTATAATTTTAACGGAAAAACTCTCCTTCCATTAATCCCGGAAAAATCAACCATATCAGGTACAAAAATTGTTTCTATTTCGGATCAGTTGGCAGTTTGCGCAGGCAAAAGTGGTAACGAAGGGTTCAAAGTGAGGCAAATAAACCCTAAGACCGGAGAGATATTAATGGAAGCCGTTTTTAAATCAGACAATTCCTTTGTAGACGATGTGGGTTACCAAAATGACAGCATTTTTGTAGCGTTTGGCGGGAAGGAATATTACTATTCTTTGGAGCAAAATAAGATTACTTTCCTTCGTAATATTGTACTTCCCGGAATAAGATTACTCGGAGTTCGATGGGATAAAAAGGGAAATGCCTGGGCCTGGAGTCATAGTGGGATATTCAAGAGAGCCCCGACCAATGGAGAATGGAAAAAGATAACGACAACAAATACCAGTGTTCAGCAATGGAAATCACTGAGAGCCTTCGAATTGACGCCCGATGACATCCCTATAATCTTGTTTAGTTTTCAGATTTATCTGCTTGAAGATGAAAAAAATTGGCGGGAAATCGGCAAACTTCCTGTCAGTGAGTTAGCCTGTCAGGATCCTTTTTATTTTGCAGTCATTGACACCAGCCATTATTGGGTAGGACGAAGAGGCAAACTTTTTGAATACCACAATGGTAAATGGAACTTGAGCTTTAGAGAAGAACTTAAAGACCGGTTGGGCTGGTTACAAGGATTAACCTACGATTCTAAGCGGGAATGTTTATTCGTAAGCACTTCGTATGAGGTCATTCAGTACTTTGTAAACTGCGAGGAGAATTCCCCTACGAAGGTTGAAACGACAACCCCCGTTCTTGTGGAAACAAGAGCTCGCGAAGTACTGCCCCAAGACCTGGCGTTATCTTGTTTTCCCAATCCTTTTACCGACCTGGTAGAGTTGCAAATAGAAAGTAGCAGTGCGGCGGATTTACTGATTTCTGCCTCTACCCTTGATGGCAAACTATTGTTTTCAAAGGAATATCGGTACCAGCGTTCGCCAATTCCTTTGTCTTTTACAAAAGAATTGTCAGCAGGCGTTTATTTAATATCTGTCATTCAAGAGGGAAGACGGGTTACCAAAAAGGTGGTAAAAGTGAGGGAGTAAGCACTGGATGTGCTTCCCAATAACACCCCGTTCACAATTATTCAACATTCATTAACAGCCTAATCTATTCATAGACAAGAACTTTGTCGGGTAATTTTTTTCCTAAAACCCATTTAATGTTTCGTCATGAAAAAAGCTGTTTTTTTCTTTGCGCTGACCATCCTGAGCAGCGCAGCTTTTGCACAAACACCTCCCGCCGCCCCCCGCATACTGCTCGGCAGTTTTTCCCGGGACAGTCTGCTGAACGAGCCTTTCAAAACGTGGTTTGAGGCCGGATACAATGCTTATCTACCGCAGCCGGAAGTTGTAGAACAATTGAAAAAATGCAACCTGAAAACGTATTCTGTGAAGGTTTTTATGGGCACCTGGTGTGGCGACACGAAGCGGGAATTGCCACGGTTTCTGAAAACGCTGGACGCCATTGGCTTTCCCGAACAAAAGGTGGAAATTATCGGCGTCAGCAATCTGGAAGAAGCTTACAAGCAATCGCCAAACCATGAAGAACGTGGATTGGAAATTTACAGGGTTGCCACATTCGTCTTCTACAAAAACGACACAGAGGTGAATCGCATCGTGGAATACCCGGTTACCTCGCTGGAAACCGATCTGCTGGCTATTTTATCGGGAGCAGCCTACACTCCCAATTACAAAACTTACCCGTTCATCCGCCAATGGCTGAATGACGGCACACTGATCATCGACAACACGGCTGCCAAGGGACTCGCTAACCAGCTCAAGCCACATATTTCCAATCCCAGTGAGTTGAACGCCTGTGGCAATGTTTTGCTCTATCGCGGCGAAGCCAAAGCAGCAGAGAAAGTATTTCGCATGAATGCTATTTTGTTTCCTGACGTACCGCACATGCAGTTGTCCCTGGCCGAAGCACTGGCTGCGCTGGGAGATGTGGAAGGTGCCACTGCTGCCATCGAAAGGGCGCTGGCGCTGAACAAGGAAACCAGTGCCATTTCAGACATACTGGCTTTGTATAAAAAGATCCTCACGCAGGGAAAAAACACCTGATAAGTAAGTCTTATTCATTCGAAGCCGCCTTCGCACCCGTCGTTTGGTCAACAAACAGCAATCCATCGTACTGGAAAGGGATGGAATAGCGCGTCCAGTAAGAATATTCCACACTAACGTGGTTGGCAAACCGGATGGGCAGTGGCTCCGTGAACCAGGCTTCCTCCCGGGCCTTGCGCAAATCCAGCAGCAGGCCCGGCACTTTTTTTTGCAAGGCTACCCGGTGCAGGGCTTCGTCAAGGGTACCCCTCGGCCCGGGCAACAAGGGGCAGGTAATCTGAGAAAAGTCCTGGTAATTGGGTTGG
The DNA here is from genome assembly GCA_013361075.1 of Saprospiraceae bacterium. Taxonomy (GTDB): domain Bacteria; phylum Bacteroidota; class Bacteroidia; order Chitinophagales; family Saprospiraceae; genus JABWAJ01. Next base: position 6,029 of record JABWAJ010000007.1, read on the forward strand.
GCACGAAAACTGCCTTCGTACGTAAAAATGCCAAACGCGCGGTAAGCCGTTCCGTATTTTTTGGACAAATGGGCTCCCATAGAGATGCCGTTGTAATAGTTTTTTTCGGACACCGGGTGTTCGCCGCGGCTGATGTGGTTGTCGTGTGCCCAAATCACCATGCGGGTTTCGGGTGGATACAAGCTGAAAAGCCAGCTGATGTTTTCTGCCATCGCCACATCGCGGTACAGCGATTGGTGCCCTTTCATGGCGTTTTCAGCATATTGGCGCACCAGGTTAGCGTACTGAATACCCCATTCGATGTCCATGCTGTCTTGTCGCGTTCGGGCGGCGGCGAGCCATGATTGCTTTTTGACGTTGAGCAAAGCCTGAGCCTGTCGGGCATTGATAAACCAACCATACTTTGCGCTGTCGGTAGCCGACCAGCTGTTGGCACCGTCTTTTTTAAGATCTGCGAGTAGTTTGGCGACGGTTTCCAGCAAAACAGGGTCGTGTTGTTTCAAAAAACCCAGAAGGCTGTCCATGGGCAATGCGAGGTTCTGCATGTCGAACCCCCTGAAAGCGACTTTGTCATCAGGATGCTGCACATTGTAGGCCCGCAGCCATTTGATCAGATCCAGCACTTCCTGGTTTTGCCAAACCCCAAACATGCCGTACATGCTGCTGCGTGCGGTTCCAACCCCATACAACACATAGTTATTGACGCGCTCCACAACGAGTTGGTTGTCTTCGATGGCAAAGATGCGTACGCCTAATTTTTCTACGGCATAACTGATGAGGCGGTGTTTGAGCCTGAAAAATTCACTGGTGCCGTGGGTAGCTTCGCCCAGTGCAATGATTTTTGCGCCGCCGGCAATTGCTCCAAAATTGGTCAAATCTTCAAAGGCAGAAGGGGATCCGGGCGGAAGGGCATCTACCGTTTTTATCGGCGAGGACGCTTTTTCTAACCATTCTGTCTGCTTTTTGGAAAAAGGAGCCGCGATTTCTACTTCCTGAAGGACTTTACCGTCTGCCCTTAGCGCCAGTGCATCGAACCAGACCGTACCGTTGCCTGCATGGCACAGGGAAAAAGACAGCCAGTTGCAATTGGCGGGCAACGGTAAGTCTATGGCGGCCAGACTCCAGGCAACTGTGCCCGAATATTTCACCTCAGAGGTATCCGAAATCCACTCTGTTCCTTTGGCATAATCTACCGTAAAAAAAGCTGCACCGTCGAGGTTTTCCGTTTTGATCCAGGCTTCAAAACGGATGGTTTTTTCGGCGAGTGCGTAAGGTTCAATCTGATAACTGATGGCTTGTGTGGTACTCCCACTGTTGCCGCTGATCCGTAGGCTGTATTTTCCATCGCGAGTTTCGATGCTGTCCATGCCGATTTTAATGTCTTGGCCTACGGGATAATACGTCCAGCCCCAGGGTCTGACCAGCCCTTCCGGGCTTGGTTTTTCAAAATTGAAATGCAGCGGTTGCTGGGCAGAAGCCAACGCAGCAAAATGGCAAAAAGCGATCATAAACAAGCACTTGTGAAGCATCGGTGATCCTGTTTTAGGCCCTTTTCAAAAGAGTTGGCAACAAAAATATCAGGTTAGGATAGCATAACGATGACATCCTCTCAAGATTATGCTTATTTCAGATATTCGCTTGCTTCCACGTATTTGATTTCTGGTGTAGCCGTTGCGGCGTGTTTGATAATGGGCAGATGCCCGGCCCCGATGAGCAGAAAAATCCGGTCGCCGGGGCTTTCTGCCAATTGCAGCACGTTGGCCAGGATCCGCAAATTCCGATTGTACCATCCGGTGGCATTGTCTGCGCCGGGGTATTCTCCTTCGGCAGCATATTTAAATGAGCCCGTCAGGTAGTGGCCGTGGCCGATTTGCAGGCGTTCCGGCGAATTAACATAAAGCAGATGTTCCCGCAGCGTTGTTACCGTTTTCAGCGAATCGTCGGTTTCATACAGTTTTTGGTAAAGGGTGCCATAGGTGGTATCCGCGTATTTTTGGAGGCCATATTGTTTGGCAAAGGGCTCCTCTTCCGGCACATCCTCGAACCAACGAGCCTGCGTGTCCACACAATAGAGTTGTTTGTGCCCCAGTTTTTTACCCAGGCGAAAACAAACCTGGTAGATTTCGTTTTGCCCAAGTTGGTACCTGCCGGCTAAATATTCCCCGTAAAGGGAATCCACAAATCGCTGGTCTTTTTCTTTTTTCCATTCGATGGCAATTTTCGTGGGTTTAAAGGCCGCCAAACGATTCACTAAGTCATCAACCTCCTGCTGGCGTTTTTCAGAAAGGATGTTCACCGAAAATTTAGGCTTGTAGCCATCCAATCCTGAATCTTTAAAATGGAAAGTCCCCAGGATCATCAACTGTGGTTTTTCTCCTTGCCGGAGAATTTCCCAAGGCGCGTAAGCATTGTAATACCAATTCTTTAATTCCGTGTAAACTCCTTTGATTTCGTTGATTTTATTGGTGTGCAGGTGCAGGTTTTCCTTCCCTTCAAAGGCATTCCGGCATACCGGATTGATGAATTGTATAGCATCCTGCCATTTTTTCCAAATTGGAGCAGCAGAAATTTTGTTTTGATAAACCGCATCAAACGACCGGATCAGGTAATGTTCGCTTCGATTCTCAACGATATTCCCTTTTGCGTCCAATGCAAAAACGGCAATGGGCACCAACATGTCGCGGGAACTCACAATCTCGTGGGTTTTTCGTTCCGAAAATCCCACCCGCGCTTTCAACCAGTCCTCCAGCCCGATCAGGTTCAGGGTAGGATCAGCGGGTTGCCACGACTGGGTCTCTTCATCAAAAAACTCCGTCCAGACGTGGTCGTTGTGCCGAAGTCCGAAGACAGACATCCGGTTGCCGATTTCCGCAACTTTTTTTTCAGCATCCTGCTGGCGGCGCTCGCTTTCGGGCTGGATGTTGATTTCCACCATGCGACGGTTTTTAATGCCCAATTCTTTGAACAGCGCACGAACCACCATCGCCTGCTCATTGCAATTTCCGCCTTTACGGCAAATGATCTGCTTAACTGTCCTCTTTTGATAATCCGTATAATTCCAGTGGAAGTTTTGGTTGGTCCACTCCACCACCTGTCTGACTTTGGATGAAGTAGGGAGGGCCGGATTGGAACAAATGGCATGCGCCAGAGCAGGCAGGTTGACAGATGCGGTATCTGTGGGAATGGGGATTACCTGTGCCGCCATTTTGTGGGCAAAAAACAACACGAGCAAGAAAATTACGAAGATCCGGTGCATGTTATTTTTTTCACTTGCAAAAAAAGGAATCATGTCGTCCAGGTTTTAAAAACAGAGTTTTCATAGCTTTATCAGAAACTTGATTCTTCCAGGTATTTTATGGCTTCTGCGACCCAATCCTTGTCTGATGGCAAATATCGGTCTGGTTTAATCCCTATGTTGTCAATACCCTTTCCCAGATCAATCCGGCGGCTTCTCGTTGTGGCATACCCTAAAATCAGCGGGCAATCCGGGAAAGCAATGCTTCTGACATTTGCATAGTCGAGGGCACCTTTGGAATTTTGGCCGAGCAATACGGCTTTTTTACTTTGTTTGGCACTCAACAAAAACTGTTCCGTGGAACTCGCACAATGGCCATCTGTTAAAATGGCAATCCTCTTCGGGAAAGGTTCAATTTTTTCCAGAATTGTGGTGTCATCAGGATCAATATTGACGAGTTGTCCCGGGTATAATTTCATCTTTTCGGTCATTTCCACAATGGCATTTTTTGTGGATTCCGGCAGATCGGGTTCCGCTAACAGTGCACTCCAGGCGTTAATGTTGTCTTCAGAAGCAATGACATCCACGCCAATTTTGTGAACAGGATTCGTGTAGAGATAAGGCAAAATCGGAGCATAGGCGAAATCAGCGCCACCAGCGTTTCCTCTTAAATCCAGGATTAAATTTGGAATGGATTTTAAAATATTTTCATGGGTTTTAAAAACAGAATCTATAGCAGGCGCATTCCAGGGATCAAAAGAGCTGATTTGAATATAAAATGTTTTTTCATTGACTTTTTTAGCCTGGATCGGTGGTCTGTTTTGCCCGTTGTTGTTGGCAACAGGTGCGCCTTCTTTGGTCCATGCTCCCCGATTCAACGTATTTCCGTCAAATTCATAATCTGCTGCACGCCCGCTGTGGTCTTTGTAATAGGCATACCCAATGAATTTATTTTGTGCCAATTCCTTTAATTCCAGCTTCACCTGCCCTGGCTTCCACAAAGGGGTTTTAGAATGAATGATGATACCTGCATAGTCCCGGTAAACAGATTTATTTTTGACTACGACTATTTTGTAGGTAGAATCAGTTGAGTAATAAATTCCTTCAATACCGCCTGATTTATAAACCCTGTTGATTTTTTCAGGATTAAGTTTAATAACCTCTGTTTCCTCTATTAATTTTTTCAAACCCACAGAATCCTTTATACCCGGTACATTATTTTCATTAAGCTGGATATGCCCGTCTTTGGAAAAGGACAACCACTCTTTTTGAATCCCCAGGCAATAATGCAGCTTATTCGTTTTTTTTGCCTTACGAATAAACTTACCCGTAAAGGAATCGAATGCCTTTTTTTTTGCGGGCCCGACTTTGTCGTTGTAGCCGGAATAATTGTTTTCCATTTGGTTTTTCAAAAACAAAAACGCACTTGCACAATCACAATTTTGTGCAATAGAACGGTGCCCTAAAGCCAAAAACACAAAAAGGGAAATATATTTGATCATTATTTTAATGGCGTTTTTTTTTAAACCTCTTAATCGGCAAGCACCACCCTGGTAGAAAATATGCCGGTGCCTGCCCGCAGTACCAGGTGGTACAAACCATCCGGAATGCCCAATTTTTTCAAATCCAGCTCATGCGAAAAAAAACCCGAAGGTACTCCCGACAGCACTTCCTGATAAGCGACTTTTCCGGTTGTATCCATCAGGCTGATCTGCAATTTAGGAAGCGTTTGCTCCAGATTTCCCTGAAGTTGTAAGGTGGTGCTTGCCGGATTGGGGTTTACTGCAAATTGCTGAAAAAGACCGGGTGTTTTTACAGAAGTTGCATCTTCTTCTACTACCAGCAATTGTTGATTTGGCGCTACTTGTGTAAGGTATTGCCGGATGCCGGAGGGCCACTCGACAACGACAGAATCTACCGAATTGGCAGTGCCCAACCCAAAATGTGCAATCAGGCTGTTCTGGCCATTGTAGCCGCTTTGCGCGGAAATATCGCGCAGTTGCCAGCCTGCAATTGTCTTGATGCGTATTTTTGCGCCAATGGCAGCCCGGTTGGAAACCACTCCTTCTAATTTGATTTTCAGCCATTTGTTGCCATTGCCATTGTTGTGGTATAACAGGTTATTGGGCTGCGGCGAGGCATTTGCGTTTTTGCAGGTCGCGATGGCCAAATCGAGAAAACCGTCGTTGTCGTAGTCGCCAAATGCAAGGCCGAACGAGCACGGGGTAGTAAGTGTTTCGGTTGTGGCCCGGGTAAAGTTGCCCTCTCCGTCATTCAGGTACAGAAAATTGACGATGGTGCCGTTGCAATACCCATTGGCCACAGCTAAGTCTAAATCGCCGTCGTTGTCCACATCGCCAAACGCCGATCCGTAAGAACAGCCGCCGTCGGTGACCAATTGGCCGGTTGTCACTTCTGTAAAATTTCCGTTGTTGTTGAGGAAAAGCTGGTTGTTTTGTGTCTGAAAATACCCGGCATTGGCGACAAAGACGTCAAAATCGCCGTCGTTGTCCACATCACCCCAACTGGCACTCATAGACCCCCGCAGACTGGTCACTAAAGGGCCGGTTGTGATTTTGGTAAAGGAGCCATTGCCGTCATTGCGGAACAGGTCGTTGGCCTGGTTGCTTTCGTTGGTCACAAACAGATCGGAATCGCCGTCGTTGTCGTAGTCCACCCAATTGACACAACGCGACAAATCGGCCTCCGTGACCCAGGCGCCTGCCGTGATTCTTTCAAAACTGCCGTCACCTTTGTTGCGGTACAGCATGTTGCGTTTATCGCCGTCGCTGTTGGTGAGGTACACATCTACAAAGCCATCGTTGTTGTAGTCGCCCCAGGCTGCCGTTTCGGAATAGGTGCCGATGTTGCCCGTCACCGCTTCGGCCACATAGGTGAATGTAGCACCATTGTTGCGGTAAAAATAATTGAGGGCACCATACCAGGTTACGACAAAGGCATCGAGGTCGCCATCGTTGTCGGTGTCGGCAAAAGTAGCGCCGTCCGAAGGGCTGCCATCCTGAACGATGGGGTCGCCGGATACCGCCTGAAATGTGCCGTTGCCCTGGTTGAGGTAAAGGACGTTGTTTTGGCCGCCGGTCGGGCCATTGGAAATGAACAGGTCTTCAAAACCATCGCCATTCACATCCGCCCAATTGACGCTGCGGCTGTCGGAGGGCGTAGTGACGACAGGCCCGGTTGTGATTTGCGTAAAAAGGCTTTGAGCGCAAAGCGAATTTGCGCCCAAAGCAAATAAAATAACGAGTCGGAGTGATTTTTTCATGATGCTCTTTTTTGGTTTTACCCTGTTGGATTTGTTTACCCCATCTGGTAAGCAACAAACCTACCCACCCCCCGCCACTTATTTTCGGAATAGGTAAGAATGCCGGTTTGCGCCAAATAAAGAGCGGTTTGTACCGGATGAAGTGCATTCGAACGACGGAAACGGCCTTCCGGCCAACGGAACATGTCGTTGGCCGACTATCAACGGAATGTGCCATGATTTTCAGAACTTGCAGCCATGAACACTCGTTTGTTGCGACATATCGGATTCTGGGCGGCTTATCTGCTGCTGATGGGCTACCTGTCAGGGCGCTACGACATGCGTTTTGGGGTCGCTTATTTTAGCGAATTGCTGCAGTTGCCTGCAAAAATCGGGGCTACTTACCTGGTTTTTTACTGGTTGGAAACCCGTCCTGGTGAATCGTTGCTGCGGCTGGGTTTGCGCATTCTGGCCGTCTTATGCATCGCCGTTCTCGCCAATCGGTTGCTGATGTACGTCTATTTACATCCCGCTTTTTACGCCGAACATTATGGCATGGTTTTCTGGCATTTCGACCGCATTTTGTTCACCTTTATTGATGTGGGTACGCCCGTTGCTGCTGCCACCGCCATCAAAATGAGCCGGTTCAGGCAGGCGAGCCGACTGCGCGAACAACAACTGGTTCAGGAAAAACTGCAATCGGAATTGAAGTTTTTGCGGGCGCAAACCAATCCGCATTTCCTGTTCAATACCCTCAACAGCACTTACGCCCTGGCCCGCAGGGAAGCACCCCGTACAGCCGAGGCGCTGATGCGGCTGTCAAAACTGCTGCGGTTTATTTTATACGATTGTGCCAGGCCCCAAATCCCGCTCAGCGATGAAGCCAAAGTGATTCACGATCTGATTGAATTGGAAAAACTCCGCTACGGCGACCGCCTGCAGGTCACTTACGAAGAACAAATAGACGATCCGTCTCAACCAATAGCCCCCTTGTTGCTGTTGCCTTTTGTGGAAAATGCGTTCAAACACGGGGCCAGCGAAACGCGCTTTGGTACCCATATCGCCATACGCCTGTCCTTAGAAAATGGCCGCCTCCATTTCGAGGTGTGCAACGACAAAGAGCCGGATGAAGCCGGTGCCGAAACAGAAGGGCTGGGCCTGCACAATGTGCAGCGGCAACTGGAATTGCTGTATCCGGGGGCGTATGAGCTGAAGATTGAAGCGGGGCAAAAGGAATTTTGTGTACATTTGTTCATATCGGTTGACGGTGGACGGTAGACGGTTGACGGCGCTCACCTCGCGTGCCCGTCCACCGTCAACCGTCTACCGTCTACCGTCTACCGTCCACCGTCAACCGTCAAAAATGCTCCGTTGCTTAATCATCGAAGACGAACCGCTTGCTGCTGAAATCCTCAGCGACTACATCCGCGATGCACCGGGGCTGGAACTTGCCGGTGTATGCTCCGATGCCCTGTTTGCGCTGGAATTTCTGCAACGGGAGCGCGTAGATGTGCTGTTCCTCGACATCCACCTGCCGAAACTGAAAGGGCTGGATTTCCTGAAAACGCTGTCGCACCCGCCGCAGGTAATCCTGACTACCGCCTACCACGAATACGCGCTGGAGGGCTACGAACTCGCCGTGACCGACTACCTGCTGAAACCGATCGAATTCAGCCGTTTCCTGAAAGCAGTGCAAAAACTGCAACACCCTGTGGCCCAGATAGAGCCGCTGCCGGCTCCACAAACGCCGGAACGCCCGGCCTATTTTTTCAATGTAGGCAAAAAGCGGGTGAAGGTGTATTTCGATGAAATCCTTTACGCCGAAAGCCTGAAAGAATACGTGCGCATCTTCCTGCCCGGCCGTTCGGTGGTGACGAAAATGCAGCTGGGCGAGTTGGAAAGTTTGTTGGGTTCAGCTGGTTTCGTACGCATCCACCGCTCGTTTCTCGTTGCGAAAAGCAAAATAGACGCTTATTCGGCTACAGAAGTGGAGGTTGGAGGAAAAACGCTGCCGATTGGGAGGAGCTATCGGGAGGTGGGGTTGGAGTAGGGGTTTAGTACAGGTTAGGTGTCGGACACCTCACCTGAATTAATCTGGCAAAAGCGTGTATTGTTTTTTAGAAAACACCTATATTCGTAGACAATAACGATCCTTTTATTAAGCTGGCGCTAATTTTTTAACATGACAAATATCAAGGTATACGACGAAGTGGCCGAATTTCTGGCGCAGGCCGCACCGGAGCAAATTATGGCGTATCGGCCTTCTGCGAGCACGCAAGCGCGGTACGATGCCCTCGTCTGGAAGAAAAAAGAAGGTAAGATAAACCCGGAAGAGGCATCTGAGTTGGAGCATTATAACATGATTGAGCATATTTTCCGGCTGGCGAAGATTCGGGCATCAATGGAAGCAGGTAAATGAGTGCTTTTGTGACGAAAAAAAATCGGGAGCAGGTTGCACAAAGAGCAGAATTCCGTTGTGAATACTGCCTTATGCCCGAAAAGTTTTCTTTGTTTAGCTTTCATATTGACCATATTCGCAGCATTAAACATGGCGGCAGTAATTCCTTGCAAAATCTGGCTTATTCATGTGGATTTTGTAATGGCAATAAAGGTACAGACTTAGGCACCTTTTTAGATGATGATGAAACGCTTGTTCGTTTTTTCAACCCAAGAAAAGATATTTGGCAGGAGCATTTTGAAATTATTGAAGGTGCCATTCATGAGCGCTCTTCCATAGGAAAAGCTACCATAAAAATCTTCCGGTTTAATGATGTTGAGCGCGTACTTGAGCGTAAGTTGCTCCTGTCAGGAGGATTTATTCATCCATAAGAAAATTCCAAAACACCTGCTGAAAAGGCGTCGGACACCTTTGGAGGTGTCCGACGCCTGCACCGCAATCGCTTCGTTTTGGACATAAAAAAAGCAGGACGTTCTCCTATTCAGGATACCAGCCCCACTCTTTGCCGATGTATTTGCCTCCCCGCAAAAGCGGCGAAACGGGACAAGCCTCGCACTTGCATGCGCACACCCCCGAAGGCCCGCATGAACCCCCGGAACTCCGGCGACTGCACCGATTTGATTTGGCAATTTACAAGTCCCGAGCCAACCGGAACCCCCTATTGTTGTTCCTGTTGTTTCCGTTGTTCCTGTTGCGGTTGGACGATCGGGAATTGTTGTTATTGTTGTTCCACGAACCGCCCCGCAACACGCGGATACAGGCTTGCCCACCGTTGCAAAGGTACTTTCTCTAATATTTTCATCCCACTCTAAAAACCCCTTTTTGAAAAAAAATTCGGCTTCGCCGAAAGAGAAAAAAGAATAAAAAAGCAAAGGGTAAAAGCGTAAAAGTGACAAAGGCTAATTTGAGTGCCGAGCCAACCGGAACCCCCCATTGAAGTTCCAGTCGCTTCCGAAGTACCCGTCGCGGTAGGACGATCGGGAACCGTAGCTATTGTCGTTCCACGAACCGCCCCGCAACACGCGGACAATCGTCCATTTATCCGGACCAGTCGGGTTATTGGCTGCTAAACTACGAAATTCCTCGTAGAAATTTTCCTCGTACCCGTCCCAGCACCATTCCCAAACATTGCCGCTTAGGTCGAACAGCTTCGACCCGTTGCGAAACACGATCGGCATTTTTTCGCTCACGGGATGGGTGCGTTGCACGCCCGCCAGTGTACTGTTCTCACCATACCATCCCACAAGGTTGAGGCTGTCGCTGCCAGCATAGCGGTAATAAGGCGCGCCGGGGCCGCCCCGGGCGGCGTATTCCCACTCGGCTTCGGTGGGCAGGCGGTAGCCGTTCGGGCTGTTCAAAAGGGTCACTTGCCAGTCGCTGCGGTCTTCTCCCGTCGAATCAATCTCATAAACCGGCTGCTGGCCTTCGTGCAGGCTGAGCCAGTTAGCGTATTCGCAGGCGTCAAACCAGTCTAAGTTAACGGCCGGGTTGTCGCCGGCGATGCCCCAGGAAGGCGAATAGCGCCGGATGTCCCTCTTTTTGGCGGTGATGTAGAGGTTCCATTGCCAGAAGGTGGTTTCGGTTTGGGCCAACCCGAAGGGGTCGAGCTGCACTTCGTGGCGGGGGAGTTCGTTTGCATAGCATTCTCCGCGGGTGGTGTCGCAGCCCATGAGGTACCGCCCGCCGGGCAGGGGCTGGATGAAGGGGAAGTAGCGTTCTTTTAAAAATTTTGCGTGGTCGGCGTTCAGGGCTGCAAAGTCCATCTTCCTTGCCGGGTTGGGTTTTCCAAGCAGCCGGGCGGCAAGGGCGAAAGGTTCGCGGGCCTGGGCGGGCTGCCCGGCGTGGTGGTAGAAGTAGGCGATTTCCATGAGTTGGAAGGCCACCTTGTTTTTGTCAGAACGCCCCTCTTCCTCAAAATTGGCGGCCAAGTTTGCCGCTTTCGACATTTTGGAAAAAGCTTTTTCGTAGTTCAAATTCAAAATATCTACTTCGCTTTGCTCCACTAAAGACTCCACCGCCAGCAAAGCCGCTCTTTGAGCTTCAAGGGTTTTGATTTCGGCTTCAAGTTTCCGCTGATCGGCCAAATCTTCTGCAGTTTTGGCTTGTTTTGAGGCAATTGTGGCCAGTTTGGTTTGTTTTTCGGCGATCTCTTTATTGATGGCGGCGCGTGCTGAGACGACATTAGCTTCGTTTCTTGCCAATTCAGCTCTTTTTCTTTCGCTTCGTGCATTCTGTTTTTCTGCGTTCGCTTCTTTGTTTTTTTGAAAAGCATAACCCATCGCCAGCACCGCCACCAGAATCAGGGTGCCCGCCACAAAGGAGGTCAGCAAAGCCCGTCGCTTGCGCCGGTCGGCATCGGCTTTTTCCTGTGCAATGCGCTCGCGCGCTTCGATTTCCTGCCGCACCTTCCTGCTTTTGACAATCGGCGCCAGCCAGGTATCGTGGCTGATTTCGTAATAAAAAGAATCTAAGCGCGGTTCTTTGCGCAGCAGGCGCTGCCGCTCCAATTCCTCCAGCAGTGCGGCGGACACCCCGGCGTTGCTTAAGATATCGGCCACATCCACCGATTTTCGTCGGTCGTTTTGGTTCACGAGCACGTCTTCCAGCAAGCGTCGTGCGGCTTCGGGCCAGTCGGTGTTTTTTGCTGCGAGGCTTTCGATGCGGCGGTTGTAGCTTTCTTCCAGGATGGCGTCAATGCCGGCGCGGCCGCCGTAGAAGGCGGGAGTGATGAGGCGGCCTCCCGCGGCCCCTTCGGGGTAGGAGGGATGCGACGCACCCGTGCTTTCGAAGGGGTCGGAAGAGGCGATAACCTTCTCTTCGATGGCCTGGCAGATGGCCTGCAATTGAAAGGACTCGACCTCGCGGTTTTTGGAGAGCACTTCCAGTATTTGTTGCAAAGCTTCCGGGGCATAGGCAAATGGCGGACTGGCGAAGGGGGAGCCGGTAGTGAGGGCGTCACTTGGAGGGACGCCCTCACTTGCTCCAATCGCAGCAGGCGTCACAATCGCCTCTGTAGCCTGTTGTTCGTTCAGCCCAAACAGTTGATAGCGGCTGCGCAGGATGTACGGGATCTGCTCGCTCAGTTCGTCCATGAAGTGGAGCATATCGGAGCGGATGCTGAACACGAAGCGCATCGGCGGCGCTTTTTCGAGGCGGGCAGCTTCGTCGTCGCTGATTTTGCCGCTGTCCAAATCCTGAAGGATGCGCTCGCGCAGGGCGGCGGGCATGTTTTCGTGGATGAGGTCGGCCAGTTCGCCAACGAAGCGCTGCCGCTGTGCGCGGTCGGGATAGAGCGTAAACAATTCTTCAAACTGGTCGAAAATGAACAGCGGCGTAAACTGAGCAGGCGCTGTGCCGAACGGGCAGCGGCTGATTTGCGCCCAAAACGTTTCGGAGGCAGACGTATCGCGGGCCAACTTTTGGGCTTCTGCCTCGGTTTTGCCCTGAAATTTGAGCCACGCCGTATCGAACTGGATGCTGAAATGCTGTTCCGGCGTAAGCGCGTCGGTGCCAAAGCGAACGGGAACGGGCGTCATCAGTTGTCCGTACAGCAGCGGCATCACGCCAGCCTGCAACAGGGAGGTTTTGCCGTAGCCCGATTTGGAAAACAGCACCACTGTGCGCTCTACCGAAATGAGGTTGAACAGGTCGCGGGTTTCCTGTTTCCGGCCAAAAAAGAGGTCTTTCTGCGCCGTAGTGAACGAGGCAAGGCCGGGGTAGCGGGTGCGGAGTTCGGTATGTATGGGCTGAGCTCTATCCATTTTTCAGTTTTTCAGCAACCTTTTGGCTGGCAAATGAGGGGAATATATTTGCATCTGCTTCGTAAAAGCCGTATATTTGCAGTACCCAATCGTTTCGGACGTATCGAATAGGATTGCTTCGGCATCATGATTCATGGGTTTTCAAAGCCACCAAGCGCATCGTGTTTGGTGGCTTTTGTTTTGTACATCGTATGGAAAACTAACCTGCTCACTTTCTTTTTTCGCTGGCTACTGATCGTCCTGATTTCTTTGACAACTACTTTTTTGTCTTCTATGATTTTTTCGAATTGAATAAGCGGCAGATTGGTCTTTTGAGTTTTACCTATCATCCTGATTTCGTCCGGATCGAGCAACACCTCGATAAATTGTAGAAAATCAGCTTTTTCGATGGCGATTTGCCCGCGCCGCGCCTCTGAAATTGGATTGCCATGCTGCACAAGTGCGTGAATGATGCCAAAATTATCAATACAGACCCAATGATCGCTGATGCTAAGACCAGTTGCCGCCAGTGTTTTTTTCGCGAGGGATTCTGGAACAAGGAATAAGTCTAATTTCCTGTGAAATGGCTCAATTCGTTCGAGGCATTCATCATACAGTGCAGCGATGTCGGCTTCCAGTTGTTCTATATTCATGGGATTGCGGCAATTAGTTTTTCAAGCATCCCAGCCACCATCGGCAACCCAGCGTCCTCCTGCATCATGCTCAACGGAATTGTCTCCGCAGGAAAAACGGGAGCTTTCCCTTTAAACAAATTCGCGGCGCCATCCACCGGGCGGGCATAAATGGCGGCCACCAGCACTTCGGGCGACTGCCGGGACAAAGCGCGCTGAACTAACTTTCCAGCCAGCTCGTCATCCGCCAAAAAATCGGCGGAAAGAAGCACGACGATGACCGCTGCCGTGTCAATTTTTGCAGTTTGGGTGGCGGCCACTTCGCCTCCTTCAAAATCGTGGATGCTCCCGGAGGCGAGGCCGTGCCTTTTTTTGACCGAAACGAGGTGCCGGTCGAGTTTGTCTTTGAGGGCTTCGTCGGCCGCGGCGTGCAAAAAAAGCAGGCTTCGGGTGGCCTGACCGGCATCGGGTTGTCCGCCCGTTTGCCCCGATTCGATGCGTGCGCGGATGCCCTGGAGCAGTTCGAGCGGGCGATCCTGAAGAAAAGAAAATTTGAACTGGTGGCGAAAAAACGCTTCCGTCGCGCCCGGCATTTGGGCCGATGCACCTTCGGGTAGGCCGAATACGAGTTTGGTTTTATCCGAAAACTTAAGGATGTGAAACAGCACGCGCAGGTACCAGTTTTCGTAGTCGAAGCCGAGAAAAAGAAAAGCTTCACAGTCCTGCATGGCGTTGCGTAGCCCGGTGGGCAGGCGCGTTTCTTTGCCGACACCCTGCACGGAATCAATGTATTCGAGCTGGTCGGCGATGGTGAGAGGCAGGGAGCCGTCGGGTTTTTCCAGTACGCGGCCAAACAACTGGTAGATGTACGACCAGCCTTCGGGCGTGTCGTCGAAGTCGTCCGCCTGCGTTTTGGAAAAGCGGTAGTACCCCTCGCGGAACGACCTTTTTTTCTCTTTCAAAAACGCTTTTTGCAGCAATTCATCGGGCGAAACGGTGAAAATGAGCCGAAACGGCAGCCGTGCCACTTCCAGCAGCAAAGGCGAAGGTTCGGTGTGGCGGCGGTAAAAATCGCGGACTTTGATTTCGAGCGAAGTGCGCGAGGTATTGGGCTGGCTGACATACGCACTGCAAACGAGGCCAAGGTTGTCGGTATTGGGCAGCGGCTGGCCGGTTTTTTGGTGCAGGTCTTCGGCGATTTCGCGTGCAAGCTGGATGCGCAGGGACGTTTGGCGGCCATCGGGCGACAGTGCTCCTGAGGCGAACGGCCCCAGAAAAAGGGCGCATTTTTCGTTCTCGACGAGCAGCGAAAGCAGGTCGAAGTCGGCGCTCCGGAAACTCAGCGGGGACTGTGCAGCAGCGTTGTTCATTGGTTGTCGTTGTTGTTTTGGCGAAAATCAACCGACGATCAGGTTGATTTGGGAATCTGATCTTGCAGGTAAATATAAGAAAGTTTAGTTATCAACAGGCAAAGTAGAAAAATTCACCCCTCCAGTGTTATGGGGCGTTAAACACGACATTTTAGGCCCCGGATTTTACCGGAGTTATTCACAATTAAACGCTTCGCGGTTACTCGTAGGAAAGTTCATATAGCGGATCAATATTATTCGAATAAATCATCCAGCGTCAAGACTTTTTCCACTAAGCCAAGGCTATGCATGTTGTGCTTTAGCCCAAAGGCGGTGATCAGGGTCATCATCAGGTGTTTTCGGGTGCGGGTTGTTGTTTGAAAAATGGCCATTTTCTGGCGCAGGTTGTTGGCATCAGTTTCGGTTAGGGTAATTTCTGAATTATAAAATTTGATTTCAAACAGGTTAATTATCTGATCATTACGATCCAGCACCAGGTCAATCTGAGCGCCCTGTTGCTCCGCTTTGGTCCGTTGCAAAAAGGAAGAAAAGGTGGCATAAACCCCTGAAATGCCTAACGCTTTTTTTATTTGCGATAAATGTTTCAAACACAAATTTTCATAAGCATAACCATTCCAGATTTTAGCTGCCTGTGTTTGACTGAGGTGTTGCCAGACATCGTTTCCTTCTTCCCGGTTTTTCTCTATAAATCGGAGATAAAACAGGGAGTACTCATCCGTCAGGCGATAGAGCATGTCCTTCTTCTTTTTTCCAAAAGGATAATAAGTTGTAATGAATCCTGATTGTTCCAGTTCTTCCAGCACTTTTGTGGTGCGGCCCCCTTCAGAAAACTTACCTACCTTAACGATATCGGGTCGGCTCATGCCCTGCCGCGATTGTGCCAACACCCTGACTACTGAAATATGATTATCGGCGTATGCAAAAAGGGCAGGGTACAATCTTGAAAATTCATCCCTTAGCAGACCGTTAGGAGAGAAACACAGGTCGTTAATGTTCTGAATCGCACTTTTCCCGGCTTCTACTTCCTTGAGATAGTGCGGAATTCCGCCTATGGCCATATAAAGCTGGGCGAGTTGGTAGTGGTTAAAGCGAATGTTACGACTTTTCAGATAAGCTTCAGTTTCTGTCAAAGTGAACGGTTTCAGGAAAATCCGTTTTGTAATGCGGTTGTGCAGGCCACCCCGGTCGTTCACAATTTTCTGGATCATCCAGGAAGCCGCTGACCCGCAAATGACAACCACAAGGTTGCGCGTAACAGCAAAACTGTTCCAGAACCAGCTCAATCCCATCAAAAAACCGGATTTATGCCCAGCCAGCCAGGGGACTTCATCGAAAAAAACGACCTGCTTTTGTGTTTCAGATTGTCCCTGAAGGTAATTGGAGAGTAGGAAAAATGCCTCTAACCAGTCATTCGGCACTTTTAGAGGTATGGGCAAATTCATGCGCCCGGTCAGTTGCAAGCTGAAATTATGCAATTGATCGGCGTTCGTGGCATGTTGCAGACCCGTCAAATCAAAAGTAATGCGATCTCCGTAAGTTTGTTTTACCAAAAATGTTTTCCCCACCCGCCGCCTGCCAAATACAGCCACCATTTCTGCTTCTTGCGACGCCAGTGCGTTCAGCAATATCTGTTGTTCTTCTTTTCTACCAGTCAGTTGATTTTGCATTTCCGTGGTCTATTAGTGGCGAAATCATAGGTAAATATACTATATTTCGCCGCTAATAAAAATTATTAATGGCGGAATCTTGTCAAAATACACCACATTCCGCCACCAATAATCCAGGCAGACATCTGCTGGTCACTATTTACAAGCTTATCCATTGCTTTACGCTAATACACTCCTACCCGCACCCAAACAGGGGCCTTCAACTCCCCTTCCACTCTTAAATCCTTAACCCTCGGTCGCTCCCATTCCAAGTAAATCGTATTCTTTTTGCCTGCTTCCAGCGGATAAAAGACCTCTTTATCATCGTATTCCACAATCAGGCGGGTAGCGCTGGCAGGGGTAAGTTCGAGGGCTACAACGGGTAGCTCATCTTTTTCTGCACGGATCATTTCAATTTGCCGGAAGGCCTGCCGCAAGCTGTGACAGGCCTGTTGGGCTACCTGTGGCAAGGTATTGAAATGTTGCTGCCAGTAGTGCTGGAGCACCGGAGGCACATTGCGCGGGCGGTCGCCGATGAGCGAGCGTTCCACAAATTCGTCCACCACCAATGCCGGGCGGGTGGCTTCAATCACATCCTGATGAAATCCCTGCCAGACCCAGGAAAAAATGGTTTCCTGAAAATGCTCCGCAACAAAAGGTGTTACCGTTTTAAAAAAAGAGTCGTGGTCGAAAAAAACTTTGGGCAGGCGGGCGCGGGGATTGCGGAAATGCTTCGCAGCCATCCAGGGCCCGAAAGGCTCGTCGCAGTTGATTTCACACTTTGCCCGGGGATTGCGGAGTGCAACCCGGGGGGCTTTTTCTACCAAAACATGGTCCATCAAAAGCAACCGGGCGAGGTCGCCGCCAGGCTCCGTAACCCATTGCAGTTCTGCCGAGTCGAGGGGCAGCGGGGTTTCCCGGAACTCAGGAGGCAGGGCCCTCATCAGGCTTTGATAGCCGGCAAAGGCCCCCAACTCGTTCCAGTGCGTATCATTTTTGTGGTAAAGCTGTCCGAGGCTTTTCTGACCAATGAGGTCGCGGGTAAGGTTGATGACCATAACCCCGGGCGGATCAGGTAAAGATCGATTGATCAGTTCCACGTTTGCGGGGCGGTAGCGCGCAGGCAGGTACTCCGGATAAACGGTGGTTTTGTTGGGCACAACCACCATCACGTACCGCATGCCAAGAGAACCTGCCCATTCAGCGCGCTGGGTGATGATCAGGTTCCAGAGTTTGCGCTCCAAATCCCGGTAAGGGCGAATGCCCAGCGATTGCAGCAATTCGTTTCTGCCCGGAACCTCTTCTTTCAAAAAAAGCCATCCTTCCCGGCCTTTTTCCACTTTCCGGATGAAGCTGATGTCGAGAGCATCCCATTTGAGCGCGGCCAGGCCCGTGACAATGGGGTGCCGCTGCCCCGATAGTTGACGGGTAAATTCCTGTTCGTAGGCATTGGTAATTCCTGCAGGGGCGTGCCCCTCCCATTTGGCCTTTTCTACAAATTTGCTTTCCGCAAAAACGTACCAGTACAACCAGCCGCCACATCCCAGCATGGCAAGAAACACAAACACAAACAGGGTTTGGACAGGTTGCTTCATGGCATCAGAATCTAAAGTAAATGAATGGGTTGTAAGTACTGTTCACCAAAGTGGAAACACTGAATGCAAACAAGCCCAGCAGCAGCAGCAGCCTGAAGGCTTCAACCCCGTTGCCCTGCTTCGACGACCAGCGTTCCAAAACGGGATAAAGTGGTGTTGAAAACACGGCTGCCATGACCAGGGTTAGCAGAATTTCCGGATCGAAATAAAAGGCAGCATAGTAGGTCGGGGCAACATTCCCGCCAGCCATTGCCTGCAAATACTGCCACGCATGAGCCCCGTCTTCGGCCCGGAACAGTACCCAGCCGATCAGCACGACAAAAAGGACATAGGCATGCCTGAGCACTGCGGGTAGCCGGCGGACCAGCCGTTCCAAGCCAGCCCGTTCGAGTGCCAGAAAAAAGCCGTGCAGCAAGCCCCAGGCAACAAAATTCCAGCTGGCTCCGTGCCAAAGTCCGCATAAAAAAAAGACAATCAACAAATTGGTATACGTACGCTGTGCCGAAGCATGACTGCCTCCCAAAGGAATGTAGAGGTAATCGCGAAACCAGGTGGACAGGGAAATGTGCCAGCGCCGCCAGAATTCGCGCACCGAGGCTGCAATGTAGGGGTAGTTGAAATTTTCCATGAACTGAAACCCCAGCATTTTCCCTAAGCCAATGGCCATATCTGAATAAGCAGAAAAATCGAAATAAATCTGAAACCCGTAACAAACAGCGCCCAGCCAGGCCGCATCCATACCCAATACCCCCACCGGTGCGCCAAAAAGCTGGTCGGCAATGTACCCCAGGGGGTCGGCCAGCAATACTTTTTTAGAAAGGCCAATGATGAACCGCTGTACGCCTTCGGCAAAAGCGTCGCGACGTACCCGGCGGCTTTCCATTTGCGCTGCCACATCCGTATAGCGCACAATCGGACCGGCAATCAGCTGGGGGAACAAGGTGATGTACAACGCTGTTCGTGCAATTTTTCGCTGTACTTCTGTATCATTCCTGTAAACGTCCAGTACGTAGGAAAGGCTTTGAAATATGAAAAAGGAGATGCCGATGGGCAGATGTACGGTCCCGATGTACAACGGGTTGATGGAAAGCATCTGGAGGCCAATGTTCAGGTTGTCCACCAAAAAATTGGTGTATTTGAACACTACAAGCATCCCAATATCGTAGGCAACCGTGTAGGCCATGCGCCGTTTCCGGATTTTGGCATCGGGAGCTTTTACAATCCACAGCGCAGCAAAATGGTTAACTAAAATGGCATTGAGCATGACAAGCACTACCGGCCCTTCGCCCCAGGCATAAAAGAACAGGCTGAGTACAAGCAGGAATACATTGCGACCGGAAGTTGTCTTCAGCAAGGTGTGTCCCAGCAATACAATTGGCAGGAATACAAAAAGAAAGGTAGTAGAACTAAAAACCATGTTCAAATCCGGTTAATCGTGGCGCGAAGATGGGAAATTTGTAGTAAAAATAATCTTTAGATGGGTTTGCAAAAGGCAAGTTTGCAAACACGCAAGGGGCAAATCGGCAAAGACAAATTTATAAACCTGCAAATGGACGGAGAGTCGTTTACATGTTTGCTCTTTATTAAACAAACTACCCTTCCATCAATGCGGTCAGCTGGCGCTGGATGTGCTGCCAGCGTTCGCGTTTTTCAACAACCAGCGGTGGTGCTGCACGTTCCGTACAATCGGTAAGGGCGCAGCGTTCACAGGTTTTATTCACTTCGCGCAGTTGGATAACGGGATCGTCAAGAAAGCGGATGCGCCGGCGCAGGTCGTCGCTGATGAGCAGCCCCAAAGTGACGCTTACATTGCGGTTGGGCGCAGGATAGCCCGGGCGGGCCAGCGTGATGCAAAGGTATTCATCGGTAGTGCCGATGTAGTGAGAACGTTGGGCGCGTACGAGGCCATTCACAAAAGTGCCCGCCTGCTGCATGTCGTGCAGGTCATTGAGGAGGGAAACCGAAACCCAGCGCCGGCAATAGTGCTCGGATAGTCCATTGCCATGAGGTTGGTGTAAATGACTGAGGTGCAATTCTTTGTCTACTTCAAAGGTTCCGTGCTCCGGATCGTGCAGAAACCGCAGGAAAAAGAGTTTTTCCATTCCGAAAAATTTCGGCAGCACATTCGTCAGGCGGTGGTAAAACATCTCCGGTGTAGCCTCATATTTTTTCATAATGGCCATGAGGACTTCGCCATCCCAGCGTTCGCGATCGAAAAAAGCGCGCATGTCGGTTATGAATTCTTCGCGTGGAATGTGCAGGGCTACCGAAAAGTAAGTGGCTTTGGAATGGCTGAGTACTTCCTCAAACGAACGCACCCTCAGGAGGGATGAGGTATTCGCCCGGTCTTCAAGGCTCAGCAGGTGGAAACCCAGTTCTTTGCCCAATTGGAAAGATTTCTGTATCGGGGTCAGGGTACTGTTGAGCAGGAGGCGTTTGCGGCGTGGCACAAAAATGGCGCGCAGGTGCTGCAGTTCGGGGTATTCGTCCAATCCACTTTCTTCAATGCGGTAGCCAAACTGGCGTTCCAGCACTTCCTGGAGTTGCGCCTGCAGGGCAGATTGCCCCGAAGTGAGGTGGTGGTGTTCGCGAAAACGGGCAGCAACCTGTTCGATGTCTTCAAAATAGTTGTTGTGCAATTCCAAATAGGAACGCAGGGCGCCAAAATAAAAATGTTCCTCCCGTAAAGCATAATTGCGCGACAACTCAAGCAGGGTAGAAATAAAGGCCCCTACTTTAAGCGGCGCGTTGGCGATGATTTCAACAACTTTTACCAATTCGATGCCAAAAAGATCAAGTGGGAGTTCATTCAGAAAATTGGATTGCAGCAACTCTGCCACCGGCTCTAAGTTTTTACTCAGCATGGGCGAGACCAATTCGGCTTCGTCCACTTCCAGGGCCTGTACCAGCGCTTTGATTTTGTCTTCTTTGGGATACTTTTTTCCCTTTTCGATTTCATTGAGGTAAGAAACCGACATTTGGGTTTGTTTGGACAAATCAGAAAAAGAAAGGCTCTTCTCCTGTCGCAATTGCTTGACTTTCAGCCCAAATATTATCCGTTCGTATTGTGTTTTTGCGCTCATCCAGGGGCAAAAGTAGAACATTTTAGCGAATTTTCGCAAAAAATGAGTACAGCAATATGGCCCTGGTTATAAAACAAAAACACAGTCTAATGAAATACAATAATTTATTTCTATTTGACAAGGGGCAGGTTGCCGAAATCCGAATCGCTAAATTTCCGGAACACGCCCTTTACCCCTTGTCAATTTTTACAACCCCAGCAAGCGTTTCACCACTTCACCAACCACTTTTCCATCGGCCTGACCAGCCAGTTGTTTGGTTGCGGCACCCATCACTTTGCCCATGTCTTTGACACCCGTAGCGCCGGTTTCCGCAATGATGTTGCGGATGATGGCCTCCAGTGCTTCTCCTTCCAGTTGTTTCGGCAGGTAGCGTTCCAAAACTTCTATTTCTTCGCTTTCAATCTGAGCCAGGTCGGCACGCCCCTGCTGCTCAAAAATGGTGAGCGACTCTTTGCGCTGTTTTACTAATTTTTGGAGCATTTTGATCTCCTTTTCCGGGGTAATGGCGTCCCCGCTTCCATCGGTTTTAGCCAGCAAAATAGCGGCTTTAATGGCCCTGATTCCCCTCATTGCAGCCTGATCTTTTGCCTTCATGGCTTCTTTCAGGTCTTGCATGATCCGTTCTTCGAGTGTCATGATTGTTTCCTGTTATAGATGATAGAATTAGTATATCGTAAAGGGCAAATTCGCAACCTTACTCCTTGCCGGTTTGCGGTTTGCAAATTTACACTTTCCTCCGTTCCTCAATCCACTGAGTCACCTGGATGAAATCTTCCAGTGAGAGTTGTTCGGGGCGCTGCGTAAAAAAAGAATCCGCCAGTAAAGCGTCTTCTGACAGAAAAAGTTTCATGGTATTGCGCAACATTTTCCGGCGTTGGCTGAAAGCCTGTTTCACCACCTGTTTGAACAGTTTTTCGTTGCAGGGCAAGGTGGCATTGGTTTTCCGAATCAGCCGGATGACCCCCGACTGGACTTTGGGCGGCGGTGTAAAACATGCTTTGTCAACGGTAAACAAATATTGCCCTTCATAAAACGCCTGAGCCAATACCGAAAGAATGCCGTAAGTTTTGCTGCCCGGGGGGGCAACAATGCGTTCCGCTACTTCTTTCTGGAACATACCGGCCATTTCCGGAATCTGGTCTTTGTAATCGAGCATCCGGAACAGGATCTGCGAGGAGATGTTGTAAGGGAAATTTCCAATCAGGCCAAACGGTGCTCCGCCAAAGATATCCTCCAGTGGCAACCTGAGAAAATCTTCTGCCAAAATACGATTTCCGAGCGCCGGATAATGCTTGTGCAGGTAATCCACCATGTCCCGGTCAGCTTCTACGACCGTTAGTTCTGTTGTTTTTTTCAACAGGTATTTGGTCAGCATGCCCTTCCCGGGGCCAATTTCCAGTACCTGATGGTAAGCTGTTCCGGAGAGTTGCAGGCTGTCGGCAATGCGCATGGCGATGTCTTCCCGGTTGAGGAAGTGCTGGCCAAAGGATTTTTTCGCTTTCAAATAAGTAATTGATTAACTTTGCGTTTCAACTGCAAAGTTGGAAAAGATTGCGCAGGGATACAAGCAATGCATCAGATATGCGCCTTTTCCGGCAATAAAAATCTGTCGAAGGAATGGAGAAAATGAAGATAGGGATCAGCATTGGGGACATCAATGGCATTGGTTTAGAGGTAATTTTGAAAACGTTGGCCAGCCCTGGTATTTTGAACTTTTGCATCCCGGTTATTTACGGCTCTTCCAAAGTCGTTTCTTACCATAAGAACATTACCGGCATTGACTTCCAGTACCAACAGATCCGATCGGCCAGTCAATTGGTAACCGACCGGGTCAATGTCGTCAATTGTTGGCAGGACAATGTAAACATCACCATTGGAAAACCATCTGAAGCAGGTGGTTTATATGCCATCAAGTCGCTGGAAGGTGCAGTAGCCGAGCTGAAAGCCGGCATGATCGACGCTTTGGTGACGGCGCCTATCAACAAATACGCCATGCAAATGGCCGGTTTTCCTTTTCCCGGTCATACGGAATACCTGACCCAGGAACTGAGTAATGGCGATAGTCTGATGCTAATGGTAAACGATAAACTGCGCATTGCTTTAGCCACTAATCACTTGCCGATTGACAATGTGGCTGGTGCCATTGACAAAGGGCTGCTGCTGCGCAAAATCCACATGCTAAACGATTCGCTACGCAAGGATTTTGGGGTTGAACGCCCTGTAATTGCAGTACTGGGGCTTAATCCCCACGCAAGTGACAGTGGCGTTATCGGCGATGAAGAAGAAAAATACATCCGGCCCGCTATTGAAGAAGCGAAGAGCAAAGGCATCTTCGTTAACGGACCTTTCCCGGCTGATGGTTTTTTTGGATCGGGGCAACATGTTAAATACGACGCGATTCTGGCCATGTACCACGATCAGGGGCTGATCCCTTTCAAATTACTGGCATTTGGCAGTGGTGTTAATTACACTGCAGGATTGTCCGGCGTGCGCACCTCCCCGGATCATGGTACAGCTTACGACATT
>JABWAJ010000306.1 GCA_013361075.1 Saprospiraceae bacterium
TAAGGCAGCGCTTGGCGCTTGGCGCTTGGCGCTTGGCTCGTGGTGTCGCTTCGCGACGAGTATGATCGTGCGCGCGAAGTGTCGCACTCCACGGCCAAGCGCCAAGCGCCAAGCGCCGGGAGGCGCGCAGCGAGTCCCGCAGCTCGCACAGGGGCTGTCCCACGCGCTCGAGGCGCTGGCGCAGGAGGTCGTGGAACTGGAAGGCGAAGACGATGAAGACCGCGATATGGGCTTTGAAGACGTAACCGGTGCCGTAGAATTGCCGGAAGAACAACGCCGGAAGAAAAAGAAAAAGAAAAAGAACCGCTCTGGCGACCAGACCGGAAACGCACAACCGAATCGGGATCGCCCGGCTGAAAATAAAGGCAACAGACCTGCACCACGCCCCGATCGCCCGGCTGACGCCAAACAAGACCGCCCTGAAAGACACGATCGGGGCCCAAAACCAGAACGACAGGACCGCCCGCCCCGACCAGATCGCCCCGACAATCAAAATCGTTCGGATCGCCCGGAACGTAAAGACCGGCCGCCTCTGGAAAATAAAGGCGAACAGCAGCCACGCCCCGAAAAAGACCAGCCCGGAAATAACAACAACCGGAACAAAGACTGGAAACGGCGCAAAAAGAAAAAAAATAAAGGCGGCGGAAACAAACCGCCCGAGGGAACTGCGTAGGAACGTTCCTTGCAATTGCTATAATTTGTTGAAAAACAATCTGTCATCTGATGAAATACGACGTAACGGTCATCGGCTCCGGGCCGGGTGGGTATGTTGCAGCCATTCGTGCAGCGCAGTTGGGGTTCAAAACTGCCATTATTGAAAAATACGACGCTTTGGGAGGCACATGTCTCAATGTTGGCTGTATCCCTTCCAAAGCTCTGCTGGATTCGTCCGAACATTACCACAATGCCAAAGAAAAATTTGGCCAGCACGGCATAGACCTCAAAGACCTGAAGGTGAACATGCCGCAAATGGTGAAGCGCAAAAATGAAGTGGTGGAGCAAACCGTAAAAGGGCTTACTTTTCTGATGCGCAAAAACAAAATCACCGTGATACACGGTCACGGCTCTTTTGTGTCACCAACCCGCATCAGCATCGCCAAAAAAGACGGCACGAAGGAAGAAATTGAAAGCGACCGGGTCATCATCGCTACCGGTTCCAAACCCATTACACCGGATAATTTTAATTACGACAAAAAAAGCGTCATCACTTCCACGGAAGCGCTCAATATTTCAGGTGTGCCTAAAAAAATGGTCATCATCGGCGGCGGGGTCATCGGCCTCGAACTGGGCTCCGTTTTTGCAAGGCTCGGTACCCAGATTGATGTCGTGGAATACCTCGACCGCATCATTCCCGGTATGGATCTGGATTGTGCCAAAGAACTGATGCGCGCCCTGCAGAAAATCGGCATCAAGTTTCACCTCAGCCACATGGTTACCGGCGTTAAAGCCACAAAAAGCGGCGCAGAAGTCAGCGTTCAAAAGCGCGACTCGGAGGAAGCTTTTACCCTGGAAGCCGATTATTGCCTCATTGCCATTGGCCGAAAACCCTATACCCAAAGCCTCGGACTGGAAAATGCAGGCGTGCAGACCGATGAAAAAGGACGCATTTTGGTCAATGAACACCTCGAAACCAATGTCAAAGGCATTTATGCCATTGGCGACGTGATCCGGGGTGCCATGCTGGCGCATAAAGCTGAGGAAGAAGGCGTTTTTGTAGCCGAAACCATGGCCGGCCAGCACCCGCACATAGACTACAACCTCATCCCCGGGGTGGTTTATACCTGGCCTGAGGTGGCCGCAGTGGGCAAAACCGAAGAGCAGCTCCAACAGGAAGGCATTCCTTTTAAAAAAGGCAAATTTCCCTTTTCTGCTTTGGGGCGTGCCCGCGCCAGCATGGATACGGAAGGCATGGTAAAGGTTTTGGCGCACCAGGACACCGATGAAATTCTCGGTGTACACATGGTCGGCCCCCGAACCGCCGATATGATCGCGGAAGCCGTAGCACTCATGGAGTTCAGGGCCTCTGCCGAAGATGCTGCCCGCATGAGCCACGCACACCCCACATTCACCGAAGCGTTTAAGGAGGCTGCGTTGGCCGCAACGGATAACCGCGCGCTGCACATGTAGTTGATTTTCAACCCATACAAATACACAACGGTATGAAAAAATTCATGGGATTTTCCCTCCTCGCGGCAGCCCTGACTGTAGCCTGGACGACCGCCGGTTCTGGCGACTGGAAAGCGAAAGTGGATCCCGGCGTGCTGTCGGAAGCGGAAAGCGGCGCAGTAGTCGAATGCTTGATTTTGTTGGAAAGGCAGGCCGACCTTTCGGGGGCCCGCCAACTCAAAACCAAAGCAGAAAAAGGTGCTTTTGTCTGGCAAAGCCTGCAAACGGTAGCCCGGCAAACCCAGACTCCGGTAAAACAAGTGCTGGCTGCAGCCGGAATTCCCTATCGTTCGTTTTGTATTGTCAATGCCATTTACGCGAAAGTTGATGCGGCTGTGCTGCAAAGCCTGGCTGAACTGGACGCCGTTCGTCAGATTCAACCCAATCCCTGGGTCAAAATGGAAGCGCCGTTTTCCGATCGCAGCAGCGAAATTACCCTGCGGGAAGGCATCGAATGGGGAGTAGAGCGCATCAATGCCGATGAGGTATGGGCCATGGGCTATACAGGGCAAGGCATTGTGATAGGTGGCCAGGATACCGGCTACGACTGGAGGCATCCGGCACTCGTCAACAAATACAGAGGCTGGGACGGCACCACAGCCGATCACAACTACAACTGGCACGACGCCATCCACAGCATCAACCCGCTAAACAATGACTCCGTCCCGACCCCGGCCTCCAATCCCTGCGGGTTGGATGTTACAGAACCCTGTGACGACGGATCACATGGTACGCATACGATGGGTACCATGATTGGTGATGACGGACAGGGTAACCAAATCGGTGTAGCACCCGGTGCGCGCTGGATCGCCTGCCGCAATATGGAACGCGGCTGGGGTAGCCCGGCTACGTATATTGAAAGTTTTGAATGGTTTCTTGCGCCAACGAACTTAGCAAACCAAAACCCTGACCCGTCGAAAGCGCCGCATGTCATCAATAATTCGTGGGGCTGTCCGCCGGTAGAAGGCTGCAATGAAATGAATTTTGCCACCATGAGTGCGGTGGTGGACAATATGAAAGCGGCAGGTATCGTCGTAGTGGTTTCCGCGGGAAACAGCGGCAGCAATTGCGAATCAGTGGACAAACCGGCTGCCACATTCCAGAACTCCTTCAGCATCGGCGCCTCACGCCCAAGTGGCGATACCATTGCGGGGTTCAGCAGCAGGGGGCCCGTGACGGTAGATGGCAGCGGCCGTATGAAACCCAATGTGGTGGCGCCCGGAGTTAGTGTACGTTCGTGCGTGCCCGATAGCAATTATGCAAGTTTCAGCGGCACGAGCATGGCCGGCCCGCATGTCACAGGGCTTGTAGCGTTGCTGCTTTCCGCAAACCCCGCCCTCATCGGCGATGTGGAAACGGTGGAAACCCTTATTGAGCAAACCGCTGTACCTATGCGTACCAACCAGATGTGCGGGAATATTTCCGGGCTGGATGTGCCCAACCATACCTACGGTTTTGGTCGGGTAGATGCGTTGGCTGCCGTGCAGGAAGCACTCACCTTAGTGAATACTGGTGAACCGGGATTGATAGAAAACCTCGTTCAGGTATCGCCCAATCCGTTTGATCAGGAACTGCGCGTGCGGTTCAAAGAACTAAAAGGCAAAGTCGTTTTTGAATTATACAATGCTTCAGGGCAACGCGTCCTGAGCAGCGACCTGGAATTGCAGGGCGGTACGGAAGAAAAGCGGATTCAAACAGGGAAGTTGCCTTCCGGCGTGTATCTTTACAAAGTCATTAGCGGCAAGCGTGCCATTAGTGGCAAAGTTTTGAAATCATGATTGAGATTGCATGACTATCCAGACCAAAAATATAGGACAACGGGTTGCGCTCGGCGCTTCCCTGCTGGTTGCAGCCTGGCTGATCTACGTGTTCAACCAGATTGTGTTTTATACCGTTGCCGCTTGGGTAGTTTCTTTGCTGGGCAAGCCGCTGATGAAGTTTTTTGACCAGCGATTGCGTTTTGGGAAGTGGAAAGCCGGCCCTGGCCTCAGTGCGATGCTGACCATGGCCAGCTTTTTTCTCATTTTTTTATTGTTGTTTTTACTTTTTGTGCCCATGCTTATCCGGCAAACGGGCAACCTCGCTGATGTGGATTACGCCAAAATAGCCGTCGCCCTGAACGAGCCGTTTCAAAACGTATTGAAGTGGCTGGAAGGCAAGGGGTTGCACCCGCCACAGCAGTCATTGGAAAGTATCCTCACGGAAACATTTCAGGATTATTTCAATCCCGGCATCATCGGCAGCTTTTTCAGCGGCCTCATCACCGCAGCGGGTAACATTGCCATTGGCTTATTTGCCGTGGTATTCATTGCTTTTTTCTTTTTAAAAGAAGAAAATTTGCTCGTCGGATTTATCGCAGCATTGCTCCCGGCACGCTACGAAAACCAGGTACGCAATGCTGTGGATGAAACCAGCCGGATGCTGGGGCGTTATTTCAGCGCCATTGCCCTCCAGATTTCGGCCATTGCCATTTATGTTTCTTTCTGGTTGTCTGTACTGGGCGTGCAAAATGCCATCCTCATTGCTTTGTTTGCAGCCCTGATGAATGTCATTCCCTACATCGGTCCGCTCATTGGTGGCATCGTCGGCATTGGGTTGACCTTAACCTCCAGTCTCGACCTCGAATTTTATACCCAGATGCTGCCCCTGTTGGGCAAGGTTTTGCTCGTTTTCTGGACGGTACAACTCATAGACAACTACCTCATCCAGCCTTATTTGTTTTCAGCGAGCGTGATGGCACACCCGCTCGAAATTTTCATCGTCACCCTCATGGGCGCCCAGCTGGGCGGCATTACGGGCATGGTGCTGGCCATTCCAGGCTACACGGTGCTGCGGGTTATTGCCCGGGAATTCCTGAGCCGCTACCGGATTGTACAAAAAATGACCGACCGGATGGATGAGGGCCACGACGGAGACGATGTGATTGAGGCTACGAATTAGATCGCGTTCTGAACATCACTTTCCACCCATACCGGATCACCAGCAGCAGGCCGACAAAAATCAGCAGTGCCACACCAATGGGCATGTAGGAAAAAACGATGATGTGCGTGCGCTCGAAAATCCACATCAGGATCAGCGTCGCTGCAATGACGGTAATCAGGGCAGAAATTTTGTCGAAACCCGGAATATGGTCAAAATCCACGTTGCGGCGAATGAGCCACAAGGTCAGTATCATGGACAGGAAAGGCAGAATCTGGGTATAAATATCGGTGTCGAAAATGCTGCGCCGCTCAAACGCAAACAGGTACACATTTAGCGTAATGGCAAAAATTCCCGGCATGCAGGTGAGGTAAACCAGAACCGCATAAAGTTGCTTCCACGGACTAATATGCCCTTCGTCTTTGCCCAGCAAACCCGCCAGCAATGCCGCAAACGGGATGATGCAAAAGAAAAACAGCACATAAGCCGGATTGTCTCCGATGATGGCGAATAGTTCTCGTAACGTCATGTTGATTCAGTTGACAGTTTATCAGGTGGCAGTTGGCAGTTTTGGGTGTACTTCTGATTTCATTGGGTATTCAAATGGAGTTGTCGGGTGGAACAGTTGGCAGTTTTCAGGGTGCAGTTGGCAGTTTGGGGTGTACTTCTGATGAAGTTTTGGTATTTTTTAATTTAAGCCAAATGAATTCAATTATTTGTCAATCAATATATTGAGTGTCTTGAATTTTCATCAACTACAACCTGCACACGCTACCATCGTTTGCATCCAACACGATCGAACCTCCCCCTTCCTGCCAACTGCCCACTGAATCCCTGCCGACTTTTCATAGTTGTCACTCCGCATGATGGACCACAAAACCGCCTGCCAACTGCCCACTGAATCCCTGCCAACTCTATCTACAGGTCCAGCAACATCGCCGTCGGATCTTCCAGCAACTCTTTCACTTTCACCAAAAAGGTCACCGAAGTACTGCCGTCAATGACGCGGTGGTCGTAGGAAAGCGCCAAGTACATCATCGGGCGAATTTCGATGCGGCCATCAACGGCTATCGGGCGCTCTTTGATGGCGTGCATGCCCAAAATAGCTGATTGTGGCTCGTTGAGAATGGGTGTGCTCATCAGCGACCCAAAAATCCCGCCGTTGGTGATGGTAAAGGTACCGCCGCTCATTTCCTCTAAGGTCAGGGTGCCGTTGCGGGCTTTACCGGATAGTTCCTTGATTTTGTGTTCGATTTCAGCAAAATTCAGCGACTCTACATTGTGGATCGGGGGCACCACCAGGCCGTTTGGCGTGGAAATGGCCACCGAAATATCCACATAGTTGTGGTAAATGATGTCTTCGCCGTCAATGGATGCGTTCACATCCGGCATTTGCATCAGCACTTTGGCGCATGCTTTGGCAAACAAAGACATGAAGCCGAGTTTGATGCCGTATTTCGCTTCAAATTTTTCGTTGTATTTTTTGCGCAAAGCCATCACTTCCGTCATGTCCACCTCGTTGAAGGTGGTGAGCATGGCTGTTTCATTTTTTGCGCTCACTAAGCGTTTGGCGATGGTGCGGCGCATGCGGCTCATCTTTTTGCGCTCGGCTGTGCGGCTGAAATGCTCTACTGTAGCCGGTTTCGGCGTTTCAGCAGGCGCGGGTTTGGTTTGGGGCGCAGGTGCGGCTTGTTTTGCTTCCACGGCTTTG
>JABWAJ010000307.1 GCA_013361075.1 Saprospiraceae bacterium
GTCATTATCCTGAGCGGTAAAAATGCAAGGTGGAATTAAGGAGTACTTTTCATCCTAAAAAGAACCTGTCATGAATTTCCTCAACTATGGCTTCATGTGCCTTTACATCGGCATTTACCTGTTTTTTCACCTGACCAACACCCCGTTTCCCGGTTTTTTGCAGACCGTCAACCTCATTGTTTGCTGGGGCTTCCTGCTTTGGGGCGGCTACATTGCCGGTAAGGTGATCATAGATTGTATTCTGCTGGGTGCCAAAGGCCAGATGCAACCGGTTCACATCCGCAACGGCATTCTGCTGGCAACGCTGAATTATTTACCCGTGGTGATGATGTCCGTGTTTATGCTGAAGGAAGGATTTAAGTAGGGTTTGTAGCGATCCTTTTGATTAGACTTAAACTTCGCTCTGTCCCCGGATACATGACCGCAGCGCCCGGGCTTTTAACAGACGCGGGTGTTTTTAGCTTACGCAATAAACTTTACCTCCTTCCGGCAGTCCAACCCCAAAACACAACATCCTTATCATGAAAAAAACGCTACTCTTCCTGCTTCCCGGCCTGATTTCCTTTGCACTCCAGGCCCAAAACCTGTACTTCCCGCCGTTGGTCGGCAATACCTGGAGCACCACATCACCCGAATCGCTGGGCTGGTGTCCGGATAAAATTGAAGAACTGGTTGATT
This sequence comes from Saprospiraceae bacterium, assembly GCA_013361075.1. Classification (GTDB taxonomy): domain Bacteria; phylum Bacteroidota; class Bacteroidia; order Chitinophagales; family Saprospiraceae; genus JABWAJ01. The sequence goes on from JABWAJ010000307.1 coordinate 679, forward strand.
ATCTTGAACTCAAAAACACCAAGGCTTTCATCCTGCTGAAAGACGGTAAAATTGTAATTGAAGAATATTTCGGCACTTTCACGCAGGATAGTGTCTGGTACTGGGCATCCGCCGGCAAAACCCTAACCGCCTTCACCGTGGGTATCGCCCAGCAGGAAGGCCACTTGTCCATCGAAGACGCCACTTCCGATTACCTGGGCACCGGCTGGACTTCCTGTCCGCCCGACAAAGAAGCAAACATCACCATCCGCAACCAGCTCACCATGACCTCCGGCCTGGACGACGGCACCGGCGATCCTTATTGTACGCTGCCGAGCTGCCTGCAATACAAAGCTGATGCCGGTACGCGCTGGGCTTATCACAATGGGCCTTATACGCTCTTAGACGGAGTCATCGAAGCAGCTACCGGCCAAACGCTGAACGCCTACATCACCCAAAAAATAAAAGCACAAACCGGCATGACCGGCGCTTTTTTTCAAATAGACGACAACAATGTGTTTATCAGCAAGCCCCGGAGCATGGCGCGTTTTGGCCTGTTGATTCTGAACCGGGGCAAGTGGAACAATACGCAGGTATTGCAGGATACCGCGTATTTCAACCAAATGGTAAATACCTCTCAACAACTCAACAAATCGTATGGCTACCTCTGGTGGCTGAATGGCAAAGGTTCGTTCAGGGCACCGGGAACCCAGTTTTTATTTCCGTTTGACCTGAACCCCAGCGCACCAGACGATATGATTGCCGCATTGGGTAAAAACGGACAGATCATCAACGTGGTGCCCAGCCAGAATCTCGTTTACATTCGCATGGGCAATGTGCCGGATGTTGGCGAAGTGCCGATCACTTTCAATGATACAGTCTGGCAAAAACTGAATGCGGTGATGTGTGGCATTACGGACGTAGAAGACCAGCTGGACGCAGCCACACCGGTACAGGTTTACCCCAATCCGGCACAGCAGGCATTCGCGGTTGAACTGCCGGAACAAAACTTCGATGTGGTGGTTTTTGATGCAACCGGAAGACCCGTATACGCCGCTGAAAACGTTTTTCAAAAAGCAGAAATTGACACCAACCACCTGGCCAATGGCTTGTATACCATCCGGGTGACGGGGCGAAACCAGGCTGTGTATTACCAAAAGGTGATGGTGGCGCGATAAAGGGCAAAAGGCAAATTGGCAAGGGGCTATTTTATTTCGTAAATCCCGATTTTGGGTCATCAATCAGATGAATTTTACGAAATTATTGTCCCTTGCCCTTTATACAAACTGAGAAGTTCTTATTTCTAATCTGCTGCCACAAAACTACCGGACGCAAACCAACTTCAGGTGGTATTGCCCGTTTGGCGTAGACAAAACGAGGAAATACACTCCGGGTGGTACGGATACGCCACTTTCATCGCGTGCGTCCCAGATCAATTGCCAATCCTGCCCTGCACCACTCAGATCCGTCGTCTGGAATTGCCGGATTTTCCGTCCGGTTGCGTCGAAGAGGCTCAGGGAACAATCTTTGGGTTGCAGGCCTTCCGAAAGCGTGATATCTACCCTAACCTGGTCCGAAAATGGGTTGGGAAACGCTGTCCAGACCGGTCCTTCCGCCAGAGTTGGTTCAGGTTCTACCGGAACCACTTCTTCATCATCATCGCACGCATCGCAAATTTCTCCGCCCAGTGAAGGTTCAAGGCATAAAAATGCGGTGTATTTTCCCAGAACGCGTTCCGCAATGCTGAATTCAACGGCCGCCAGCACATTGGCATTGGAATTTGCCTGATAGTCCAGAACAGCAAGCTGATTGCCTGCCCACATTTCCCGCAACATGGTATCGGCCTGAATCAACAGGTCTTCGGTAAAGAGCATTTCATTGGATTGGAATACACCATTTTGCTCCATATTCGCTTCTATCTGGAAAGCACCAGTGCCCTGGAGCCGCCCAACCTGTAAAATTGGTTTGTTGAAATCGGCCGTGCCGCTCGTAATGCCAAAGTCAAAACGCTGAAAACTGAATCCGTTTTCAAGACTGGTATGAATGTCAATAATGCCCTGAGAAGGGGTTTCCAATTCAACCATTTGCTGCACAAAGTTTTGAAAAGGTGCACAACACTGCAGCATTTGGCTAAAATAACTACCTCCGCAAACTCGGGTCAGGTTGGAATAAAAATATTGATTGCCCCGAAAATAATTGTTACCAAGCCAGTAGCCAGTGAAAGAATTTAATTGAAAATCCAGGACATGAATGGGGATCACCTGGTCATCCATAAGTGCCTGGATGGCTTCAATCAGCGGGTTGGCCGTGCTGAAATGTCCTATTTGAGACGAATTTGCAAACAGCAACAATTCCCCCTGGCCGCCGTTGTTCTGGATAAAAGAAATGCCTTCAGAGAGCATACCCGGCAGATTAGAGGTGCTGCTAAAACCGGAAATTGCTGCAAAAGCAGCCTCAATGCTGTCGGGATGGGCCGACACCCAGTGATCACGGAAAAAGTACGGCGTAAACTGCCCTGTAGCTAAATGGTCTGTGACGACGATGTTGAAATAATCATTAGGAGAAAATGTTGACAACATCTGCGCTTTGACTTCACTCAGCATGGCCGCTTTGGTCAACTGACCTGAGTTGCCATTAACAAATTCTATGGCGATCAGCTTTTTTTGGCCTGCTGATGCTTCCAGATTAAACATCACTTCAGGAATGACCACCATCTGGTAATAATCAGGGCCTTCTGCCGGCAATGTGCTCACAAACACCCCTTCATGGAGGGGAGCGTCCACCGCCAGTTTAATGTTGGAATTGCCTGAGGGCAGTGTCGTTTCCCAGATGTCTTCAGCTAGTTCGGTCCAGGCTGGTTGTTGCCCTGAAATCCCTTTCAGGCGCGGCTGTCCCCAAAGTGCAGGATCGGTTTGTACCCGCAATTTTACCTGTTGAACGGGCAATTCAGAAGCGTCAAGGATGTGCAGGGGCAGTGTAGTAATTACTTCTTCGGCGCTCCATTGAGCAGGGACAAGGTAAGTGATTTTTACCTTTCGGTTCTCATCTGCAACCAGCGGGTATATTTTGAGCAGGTAGCGGCCATCATCCATTTTGGTGAGAATGGAAGGATCCTGTCTCCGGTCAACAATTCCTTCATATATCGCAGAAGCCGTCCAACGGTCAGTAATTGAAGCCCTGACTACGTCTTCGCCAACCCATAACCACGAGTCAACAACAAGTGCTCCTTGTGGGAGGCTGAATTTCAATACTATCTCAAAAGAATCTCCTTCCGGGATAAAATCGGGCGAATCAAAAGTAAGAAACAAGCCAACTTCGGTGTAAATTCCATGAGGGGTAACACGGATCAATGCTTCTTCAATAGAGGAGGGCTCATTCCAGAACCACCACTGCTGAGGATGATTGACGGTTAATTCAGTTTGTGCGTGTAACATGCCGAGTGATGCAAAAGCGGCAAAGGCAAGCGTAAAGATGGTTTTTTTCATAAGTAAGAATTTTGGAAGGTAAAAACAACAAGTTAGCCTTTGAAACCCGGCCGGTCAATCCAACAATTACATATTGCAAGCTACCTGTCAAACGGGGTATCCTTTATTCCTCTATTTGTCGTAAAACCGCTAAAAATTAACGAAATTATGATGGCCAAAAACCTGACTTTGTGCGTATTCTATAACTTTTAATCAAAATCACTATCTACTAAATTCCGGATCCATGAGAAGAAAAATACCAACTTCTTACTCCTTGTTCTTAATCATCGCAATAGCGATCCTTTTTCTTTCCAACAACAACAATCCGCCCAATGGCTATACAGGTGCGCCGCCAAGTGGCCAAACCTGTGCCAGTTGTCACGGAGGAGGCAGCAACTCGGGTAATGTTGCCATTACAGGCTTGCCGGCCAGTATCGTTCCTGATCAAATTTATCCGATTACGGTAACCGTTACCCGAACCACCGGAACACCTCAAAAAGCAGGATTCCAGATGACGGTACTGGATGGCAACAACACCTTTACCGGAACTTTTTCCAGTCCCGGTGGCGGCGCTACAGTGCAGTCTACTGGTGGTATTTTTTATTTTGAACACAACCCTGGTCAAAATTTTGGGGCAGAAAATACCCTGAATTTTACCGTCAACTGGCGCGCACCGGCTACCGGCTCAGGCCCCATCACCATGTATGCTGCTGCCAATCTTGCCAACGGCAACAACAGCACTACCGGTGATTTCATTACCACAACAACAGCCACTGGCAACCTGGACAATACGGGGGGACCGATTATCCCCAACATCACCAGTACTCCTGTCACCTGTTTTGGCGGAAGCAATGGCACAGCAACAGCGAACCCAACGGGCGGTGGCGGTGGTCCCTACACCTATATGTGGTCAACCGGATCCATGCAACAATCCATCAGCAACCTGACAGCTGGCACCTACTCTGTAACGGTTATGAATGGCAGTGGAGAGATGGCTACCGGAATGACTACCATTGGTTCGCCGCCACCATTTTCAGTCAACATTACAGCTACCGGAAACATTTCCTGTTCCACTCCAAATGGCTTTGCGACAGCTCTGGCAACCGGCGGTACTCCCGGCTATGCCTATTCCTGGTCAACCGGCGCAAATGGAACAACTGCTGTCTTTAATACCCCTGGAACGTATTTTGTGACAGCAACAGACGCCAGCTTATGCCAGGTATCCACAACAGTAACCATAACCGGTAATACCACCCCGCCGACCGCTTTTGCAGGACCTGACCGGGTTATTTCCTGCTCCGGCCCAACGGTTACCCTGAACGGAGGAGGTTCTTCAACCGGTGCCAATATTTCTTATCTGTGGACAGGCCCGGGAATCGTCAGCGGTGCAACGACCCTTACCCCGGTAGTAAACATGGCAGGCACCTATAACCTGATGGTTACAAATCAGTCGAATGGATGTACCGCTACAGACCAGGCTGTTGTAACAGGAAGCACAACCCCGCCAACGGCCAATGCCGGGGCGGATAAAATCATCACCTGTACCAGCATGACCGCCGTGCTGAACGGTAGCGGGTCTTCTGCCGGCGCTAACATTACTTACGCCTGGACCGGGCCTGGAATCGTCAGCGGAGGCACCACCGCAATGCCTGTGGTCAATCTGGCCGGAACTTATACCCTGACCGTCACCAATCAAACCAATAGCTGCTCGGCTACCGACCTGGTCGTGGTGACCACCAATACTACACCCCCGACAGCCAACGCTGGTGCAGATATGGCGATCAGTTGCACTTCCCCGGCCGTGACGCTGAACGGTACAGGGTCTTCCAGTGGCGCGAACATCACTTATAACTGGGCAGGCCCGGGTATTGTGAACGGGGGTACTACAACAATGCCGGTCGTCAATGCTGCCGGAACCTATACGCTGACCGTCACCAATCAAACCAACGGCTGTTCGGCAACAGACCAGGTCGAGGTTGGAGGCAGTACGACCCCACCAACAGCCAATGCAGGACCGGGGCAAACCCTTACCTGCGCGGTTACCTCTGTTACCTTAAACGGAACTGGTTCGTCGCCTGGCGCAAACATCCTTTATGCCTGGACAGGCCCAGGTATTGTAAGCGGAGGCACTACCCCAACGCCTGTGGTAAATGCTGCCGGGACCTATATCCTGAGCGTAACCAACCAGGCCAATAGCTGTAGCGATACCAGTGAGGTAGTCGTGTCAGCAAATACCAACCCGCCCATTGCTGACGCAGGGATTGACACGACCATCGCCTGCTCCAATGCCGAAATCCTGCTGGATGGCAATGGCTCTTCTTCGGGCACAAACATCACTTACTCGTGGGAAGGAGCCGGCATCGTCAGCGGAGATACGACTACAACTCCCGTCATAAATGCTGCGGGGACGTATACACTGACCGTGACCAACGAAGCCAACGGCTGTTCGGCTACTGATTCGGTTTTGGTGACCTCCAATACCACACCGCCCACAGCCAATGCCGGTGCCGATATGGACCTTACCTGCTCCGATACCACCATTACCCTGAACGGAGCAGGGTCGGATAATGGCGACAATATTGCGTACTTGTGGACAGGCCCGGGCATTGTAAGTGGCAATACCTCCGCAATGCCGGTGGTCAATCTGGCCGGAACTTATACCCTGACCGT
>JABWAJ010000308.1 GCA_013361075.1 Saprospiraceae bacterium
CTTAGCCAGAGTATAAAGCTCCTGCCTGCGCACAAATTCCTGTTTTTTGGAAAGCTGGACATAGCCCATCAGCGCCTCCGCCTGCCGCATGGCACGGTTGAGTTGGTCAAATGCTTCGCCAATGCGCTCGGGATGCGATGCGTAGGGCTCCTGCAAGCGCACACAGGCAATGGTTTTTGGCGTGTAGCGCTCTTTCAGGTCTTCTTTGAGATAGACCACTTTTTTATCCAGGAGTTTGCGAATAACGGGGTAAACCGTTTTTTGGTTGAGGATTTTGCGTACGTCTTCGATGCTGATTTCCTGCTGGATGCTGAGCGCCTCCGCAATCAGGTATTCTTTGTCGCTCAGGCCGCTTATGTCATGTTCATAAAGCGGACTCAGCGTCAGCCGGGTTTCTCCCGAAAGTTTCAGGTGAGCGGGCAGCGCTGCATGCATCACTTCGCCCGGAGTGCAGCAGTAATATTCGGCCAGCCATTGCCACAACCTGATTTGTATAGGGTGAACAATGGGTTGCTCGTCAATGACGGATAGAATCGATTTGGGTGGCCGGTCGGCCGAGTGTTCTTCCAGCACGGCAATCACGAGGGCGGTATGGAGCTTGCCTTGTCCGCCGACACCACCTTTGCCAAAAGGCACCTCTACACGAATCCCGACTTGTATCTGGGCGATCAACTCCTCTGGTACACCATATGTATAGGGCTTGGGTAAAGCCAAGGGCAAAATAACCGACACGTAAGCGCCGGCATTGGTGATGGGATGAAAAAATTCGGTTTGCAAGATTTGTTATTGGGTTAAAACAATTTGTTGCTGCAAGTTAATACATTTTTTGGGTAAATTGGATATCTAAGTTCTTGCTAAAGTTTACGATTTTCCCTCACTTCCTCAACCACACATTCACCACCCCTCCTGCATAAAGTCACTTTTTTGAAAACAGGCCTTGTACTACCCTGCCGATTTGTCTTGTAATGCATTCGACAGTGGCTCAAAAATAGCTCACTCCGGTCAAAAATCTGCGCTGGCACGAAAATTGACTGATTAAGATGCCCCCTGTGGAAAAAATGTGCAGGGCATTCACTTGACATTTTGTCAGAATGGCGATAATTTTCACGGAAATACCCGTATAGTCGTCAAGAGATGGGGAATAAGGCTTACTTTTAAGCCTTGAGCGCTATCTTTAATCTGATGTCTAACATCTGTTAAAACTCTGGAATGAAAAAATATATGTTTGAAGAAATGGTAGCCCCGCAAGGCTTTGACGAAGATGGCGACTTTCTGCCCCTCATCTCAATGGAGGAAGAAGACGAGAGTCAGTTGAACGACGCTTTTCCGGAGGTGTTGCCCATTTTACCGCTTAAAAATACTGTTTTGTTCCCCGGCATAGTGATTCCGATCACCGTGGGCCGCGATAAATCCATCAAAGCAGTCAACAAAGCCTACGACGAAGGCCGGCTGGTAGCTGTTTTATCACAACGGGATGGCAATGTAGAAGACCCCGGCGTGGAAGATCTTTATACTGTAGGCACCATTGCGCGCATCCTGAAAATTCTGCGCATGCCCGATGGCACAACTACGGCTATCCTGCAGGGCCGCAAGCGTTTTATTCTGACGGAAGTGACCCGTAAATCGCCTTACATGGAAGGGCGGGTGCGGTTGCTGGAGTACAAACGCCCTGACAATAAATTGGAATTTGAAGCGCTGACTTCTTCCATCCTCGACCTGGCGAAACAGATCATTGAACTGTCGCCGAACATTCCCTCCGAGGCTATGGTCATGCTGCGCAACATCAACAACAGCAGCTTCCTGCTCAATTTTATTGCGTCCAACCTTGGAGCGAAACTGCACATCAAGCAGCAAATTCTCGAAATTGACGACCTCGGTGAAAAAGCAGACATCATCCTGCGTCAGATGAACGGTGAACTGCAATTGCTTGAGCTGAAAGACCAGATTGAAAACAAAGTGCGCGGCGATATTGAAAAGCAACAGCGCGACTATTTCCTCAACCAACAGCTCAAAACCATCCAGGAAGAGCTTGGCCAAACGCCCCAGGAAGAAGAAGTAGACGAAATGTCTCAGAAAGCCAAACGCAAAAAGTGGTCGAAAGAAGCAGAAGAAACATTTCATAAAGAGATGGCGCGCCTGCGCCGCATGAACCCCCAGGCAGCTGAGTATTCCGTACAGATGAACTACCTCGAATTGCTACTCGACCTGCCGTGGAATGAATATACCAAGGACAATTTCAACCTGAAAAAGGTGAAAGCTGTGCTGGATAAAGACCATTTTGGGTTAGAAAAAGTAAAAGAGCGCATTCTGGAACACCTCGCAGTGCTGAAGCTCAAAGGGGACATGAAAGCGCCTATTCTTTGCCTTGTTGGCCCTCCCGGCGTTGGTAAGACGTCTTTGGGCAAGTCAGTTTCCAAAGCCTTGAAGCGCCAATTTGTCCGCATGTCTTTAGGCGGCCTGCACGATGAATCGGAAATACGTGGCCATCGCAAAACTTATATTGGTGCCATGCCGGGCCGCATTATCCAGTCTTTGAAAAAAGCCAAGTCTGGCAATCCGGTTTTTATCCTTGATGAAATAGACAAAGTGGGCAAGGATTTTCGCGGCGACCCCTCTTCTGCTTTACTGGAAGTACTTGATCCTGAGCAGAATTCGACCTTTCACGACAATTATCTCGAAGTAGAATACGACCTTTCAAAAGTATTGTTTATTGCTACTGCAAATTCGCTGAGCACCATCCAGCCGGCCTTGCTCGACCGGATGGAAATCATCGAAATCAGCGGTTACTCCGTTGAAGAGAAAATCGAAATTGCCAAACGCCACCTGATTCCGGAACAATTGCTGGAACATGGCCTGAAAGCAACCGACATCAAACTTAAATCGGAAGTAATCGGCCACATCATCCAGCACTACACCCGCGAGTCGGGCGTGCGCTCCCTGAGCCGGATGATTGCAGGTGTCATGCGCCACATTGCCAAAAAAGTGGCCATGGAAGAATCCTACAACATCACAGTGAAAGTGGAAGAGCTGAACGAAATACTGGGGCCTACTCATTTTTCGCAGGACATGTACCAGGAAGTACATTCACCCGGGGTGGCTGTAGGATTGGCCTGGACATCGGTTGGTGGCGAAATCCTTTTCATTGAATCAAGTCTGAGTAAAGGAAAAGGCAAACTCACCCTGACCGGTAACTTAGGGGATGTCATGAAAGAATCGGCTTCAACGGCCCTCAGCTTCATCAAAGCCCATAGCGAAGCCATTGGCATCGTGCCGGAAGCGTTTGAAGAATTCGACGTTCACATCCACGTGCCGGAAGGTGCCATCCCAAAAGACGGGCCTTCTGCGGGCATTACCATGCTTTCAGCGCTCAGTTCCCTTTTTACACGCCGCCCCATCAAGCCCTTTCTGGCGATGACCGGCGAAATCACCCTGCGTGGCCGGGTACTGCCGGTAGGTGGCATCAAAGAGAAAATACTGGCTGCCAAAAGGGCAGGAATGAAAGAAATCATCCTGTGCAAAGACAATAAAAAGCACGTGGATGAAATTCCAAAGGAGTACATCGAAGGGCTGACCTTTCATTATGTGGACAGGATGGAAGAAGTGCTGGATAAAGCGCTGCTGCCAAAACTGTAATTTACTTTTTAAAAGGTAGAATTCACGGTCATCTTCATTCCACTGAATGCCGGCTCCAACCGGCATATCCCGCCTGTACAAACCACGCCTTCTACCTGCTTCACATAGCTTAGGGAGAAGCGGTTGGTTTTGTACGTGTAAAAAACATCTATCCGGGGGTAGTGCAGTTTCTTTTTGACTCCGCTGTCATCAACGGGTGAGTTTTTGCCCGGCTGGATATTGAACATGTCTGCGGCTGTGAACGACCAGTGCGGTGCCAAGGTAAACTCCACCAACCCGAATAACCAGTCGCCATAATCCTGTTTGAAGCCTGCTTTTTTGTCATCTCCGATGAGCATGTACTGGGCCTCGAAGCGAATCGCTTTTTTGCGGTCAAATTTGTACAGAAAATCTGCAAACGGCGTGAAGGTCTCCACGATGGGCACGTCAGGTTTAAACTCGTAGCGTTCCTGGTTGTAGCGCTGCATCTGAATGCCCCCCAGCAACGTCCATTTTTGTTTGCTTTTATAGGACACCTCTACATACAATTCGCGGTAGAGTTGTGTTTTCTCCAGGTCGTCAATGAAGGAATAATGTACATTGAATTTCAGGTTGCGGTTGAGCGAATAGCGCACATCTGCCTGAAAAGCCAGTTCGCCCAGTTCCTGGGTGGCTGCATTGTAGCGGGCATTGAGCCGATACGTATTCACACGAGCCATCGGCGGCAGAAAGTTGACCAACCCCCGGTTGAGTTGTTCCTGTGGTCGCGTACGGAAACTGAAATTTTCGGTGCGCTTGCCCTCCAGCGTCAACCCGAAGCCCCCTGCCGCATAACTCAGGCTGGTGTACAATACGGTGCCGGGCTTGCTGATGAATTTGTCTCCAACAATGGTCACGGAATCCCGGACAATTTCCCCGAAAGGGTCATTTAGTGCTTCTTCTGTTTTGTAAGCGCCTTCTACATACCACGAAAATGCACCGGCGGTCAGTGTGTTATAAGCAGAAAAAGCATAGACATTGTAATGCGGCGTAAAGGTATCGGTGAGGGGGTAGGTATTGAGCGTTGCGACCAAAGCATTCATCGAAGGGTCGTCTAAGGTGCGGTTGACAACACCAACTCCGGGCGCTAAAGTAATGCTTTTTGATGTGTCGCCCAGTGCTACAAATCCTTCTGCACTAAAACCTTTGATAATGGAGTTGTAATTGCTGAATTGTTGTTTCTGCCTGCCGGTGAAGGCTTTTATTTGCCAGTTTGGTGCAATGTCGTAGGTCAGGCGCAGACCGGTGAGCGCATTATCAATCAGCAGGGGGCGTTCTTCATAAGCCCGGAAAATGATGCCGCTTCCAATCTGATCATAAATGAATCCAACCCAGATGCCAAGTTTGTTGATTTTTTTGCGAATGTACCAATTGCCAATGCCCTGATCGGTATAGGACCCGGTAGGATTAAGCAGGTTGGAATTGTTAAACAAATCGAATCGAAGGCCAAAGTCGAAACCCCAGTTGCTGTAATTGAGATTGAGCCATGCATCGGCACCAAAAAGCTGCCGGTCATATTGGGGAGTGTTTGCTGCACCAATCAGGGAATCACGCATAAAAAAGTTGCCATTCGCTTCCAGATTGCCGCTAATCCGCCCTCCAGAAGGCTCCTCCTGTGCGGCAAGGCTTATTGAACAAAACAAAACCAGGGTTAAGACAATTGCATTTTTCATTGCTTTTACTTGTTTATAGTTGATTGCCGATTGAGCCAAATTACACGAACTTGGGAATATTGCCGACAGATGCAAAGCTATTCCGCTTTCTTGTGTTGTGCGCGTTCGGCTTTTGCTATTTTTGCCGCAGTAACTTTTATTTGACTTCTACGTCGCAAGACGAACAAGAGTTTCCTGCAAAACGCCGCAATTTTCCGGCGATTTTGGAGTTTATAAGCATCAAATGTAAATTTAGTCAGTCACCTAACAAAGTTTGATCAAGATGAAGCAGTTTCGACTTCTGTTTTTTTTCGTTTTTACCTTCGCTTTTTCTGCAACACAGGCCCAGACAGCTCTGCCTTCCGTAGAATTAAAAACGCTGGATGGCAAAACAGTCAACCTTAAAGACTACATCAAAGAAGGTAAAATTACGGTCATCAGCTTTTGGGCGACGTGGTGTGCTCCCTGCAAAAAAGAGCTGGCAGCCATTTCCGATCTGTATCCGGACTGGCAGGAAAAATACAATGCGCAGCTGTTGGCCATTACCATTGACACGCAGCGCGCCCTTGCCCAGGTCGGACCCCTGGTGGAAACGGAAGGCTGGGAATACATTGTGCTTTCGGATGCCAACAACCAGCTTAAAAATGCACTGAATTTTCAGGCCATTCCGCAAACGTATCTTGTAGACCAACAAGGAAACATTGTGTATTCACATTCGAGCTATGTGCCCGGCGATGAGTTTGAACTGGAAGCGAAAATCAAGGCACTGGCCGGGAAGGAATAAGCCTGCAACAGGTATTACTGCCGGCGCGCATACCGCCCTATCTCAAACAAGGCCATTCCAGCAGAAGGTGTTTTCCCGGTGATTACTTCTGAAATCAACTTACCCGTGGCCGGGCCTAAGCTCAGGCCCATCATGGCGTGACCCGTTGCAATGCAAAGGTTATCATGCTGGTTTGAGCGGCCGATGTAGGGCATGCCATCAGGTGAACAGGGGCGAAGGCCGTACCAGATGTTCGGCTCCTTCGGCATTTCCACAGCATACCCGTTGAAGTATTTTGGAATGGCTTTGACGATGCCCCTAACACGGTTCAGGTTAATTCCATCGTTCAGCCCTCCAATCTCCATGGTGCCGCCAAAGCGGATGAGTTGTTCGCCCATTGGTGTGATGGCCACGCGGGCTTCAGCCAGAATGGAAGGAAAGCGCAGCCGTTGTCCTTCGCGTTGCGGCAGGGTAAAGCTATAACCTTTGCCCGCCTGGATGGGCAGTTTGAGCCTGAGCGCGCGCGCAAGGTGTTGTGACCACGCACCGGTGGCCAGCAGTAGCTCTTCCACCGGCAGTTTCTGTACCTGGTTATCCCGGCTCACTTTCAATTGCACAACACGTTTGTTTTGAAATTCAAATCCAAGTACATCCGTTCCCGAAAGGATTTCGACACCTGCCCGGGTCAGGAATTCTCTCAATTGCAGCATGAAAGCATTGGGA
>JABWAJ010000309.1 GCA_013361075.1 Saprospiraceae bacterium
CTGCATTCGGGCCGCCGTTGGCTGCTGAATTGGAAGGGCCGATTCCGGAATTGTAGAGTTCGCAACTGATGATTTGAATGCCGTCGCAGCCGGGCTTGATTTTGATGCAATCGCGGCCCGTGTCGTGTATTTTGCAATTGCGGATGGTAATGTTCCCGGCACCGCGGCGTTCATTGGCAGGAAGCCCCCATTCCCAGTTGGTTTCAAAACTGACGCCGTAGTAATACCCGCCTTTGATTTCGAGGTTTTCCAGCAGGCCACCCGTTACGTCGGGTTCGTTGTACCAGATGCAGGAAGCGACGTCTTCAATATTGAGCGGGGCCGCAATAATGGCCCATTCGCCGGGGTAGGAACGAATGGTTAAATTGTTTTTGGGAATGCGGATTTCACTGGAGGGGTAGGTTCCGTTGCGCAACTCAATGACATCGCCGGGATTGGCCCGGTCAATGGCTTCAGGGATTGTTTTCAACGGCTGGGCTAAGGTTCCGGCGCTGTTGTCATTGCCGGAAGGAGAGACGTAAATGGTTGCCGCAAACCCCCGCAACGAACCGAGGGTCAGGAAAAAAAAGAAGAATGACTTTTGCATAATCGGTTGATTTGATGCAAAAGTGTCCGCGTTACGAGCATTGGAAAAGGATGGGTTTTTGTTTTGAGGTTTTGGGTTTGTGAATGGCAGGCTCCGGCTTATGCAGCCCTACCGCACAACCACGACATCCCCCGTATACTGCCTCACCACCCCATCCACAAACGCAATTTCAGCCACCCAGACATAGATCCCGGAGGCTGCCGGTTTTCCCCGAATATCCCCATTCCAGCCGGCGCTTTCCTGATTAGGCCGGAAATTTTCGGCTTTAAAAACATGCTCTCCCCAGCGCGACCAGATGTTGAAGGAGCGGATTTCTGAGGCCTCCGGACCGGCAAAAACCGTGAAGCGGTCGTTGATGCCATCACTGTTCGGACTGAAGGAGTTCGGTACGTAAATGTCGCGTTGTGCAATGACCCGCACCGTTACACTATCAGAGGTTGTACACCCCCCCGGGGCCACAACGTGCAGGGTATAAGTGGTGGTGTGGAAAGGGGTGGCCTGTGGCTCGGGGCAATCCGTGCAGGAAAGCCCGGCAGACGGCGACCAGATGAAGGTATCCAAAGGCGTACTTTGTGAAAAACCCAGAAAAACGCTTTCAGCCAGCAGTACGCTCAGATTGGGCCCCAACTCAATTTCCGGTATCAGTGGCGTGGCCAGGAATCCTTCAAGCGATTTGATGCAGCCGTTTGCATCCTGCATGCTGACCGCATGCAATCCGGGAGAAAGGTTATTGAACAGGGAAATTGTATCAAAATCACTTCCGTCAATTGAAAATTCAAAAGGCGGGGTACCACCCGTGAAGAGCGTTATCTGAGCCGATCCGGTATTTAAGCCTTCACAGCCGGGATCAAAAAAATCTACCTCGAGCACCAGATCCGGTGGTTGGTTCAGGGTTTGGGAAAGTTGCACCGGGCAATTGTTGGCATCCTGTATGGTCACGGAGTAATTACCTGCCGGTAGCTGGTTCAAGCTGGCTGTCTGGGCATTGTTATTCCATGCAAACAGGTAAGGTGGGGTTCCGCCCGATGCCAGCGCGGTGATGCTGCCGTCCGAACCTCCAAAACAGGATACATGCGTGCCGTTCAGAGTAGGAGCAGACAATGCCCCTGCAAGCGGGGGCGGTTCTGCCAGGTCGCCAAACAGGATGACATCGTTGCCGAAGTTATCGGTTATGGTAATAAAATAAGTACCTACAGGCAGGTTACCAACGGTCTCTTCTGTGTTTAAGGCGGCAATGGTGCCTGCCCCGGCGGGTGTTCCTGTGCCGATTCTTTCCCAGCTATAGTTAAAAGGCGGCGTTCCGTTTTCAACGGTAAAGTGCAGTTGTCCGCTCGATTGCCCGGTACACAAAACCGAATCGAAGCGGAGTTGGCCAATGATTTCGCATTCAATGACCTGAAGCGCCAGATTGATGGTGCTGTCACAACCATTGGGCGTCTCCAGTCCAACCTGAAACTGGCCGGAGTCGAAAAATGGTTGCCCACCCACATAAATGCTGTCTCCGTCACAAATCAGGAGATCCAGATTGGTGGTAGAAGCCGGTAAAACGGTAACCGTCAAAAAAATGGTGCTGTCGCAGCCTTCTGTGCCGGTTAGATGGAATTCGTATTGCCCGGGGTCGCAAATTGTGGTATTGGCCCCCGTCCAGCACTGGCTTTGGCACAGGACGGTATCAATGAATACAGGCGGTATGCTTTGGACGACGATGGTTTGGCAAACCGGAGGAGCGGTATCACAAACATTAAAAGCTGTGGCACAAAGGTTGAATGTGCCATTGGTTGTCCAGGTTCTTTCCAGTACCGTGTCCTGCATGCCGGCAATGGGTGTGCCATTTATCGTCCATCTGAACATGGTTGCGCCGCTCGGCGCACTGAGGTGGTATTCGGTGGGGGTGTTCTGGCAAACGATGTCGTCGCCTGTCAGGGTGCCTGAATTTTGCAACGCACCTACGGCGGTGGTTCCGTTAAGGACTTCAATGGTGTAATTGCACACATCGCCGGCGCTGCCATCCATCACTAAAAAATAGTACTGACCTATGACAAGGGGGACCACATTGCTGAAGATGGCTGTTTCATTGTTGCTGATATCGGTATCGCAATTGGATACCAGTTGAAAAGTCTGGCAATTGAGGCTTTGGTAAATGCCAACTTCCAGCCCCTGATTCATCTGGCAATTGAAAGCGCGTACACTTACGGTGAGGTTAACGCTCCCCGCAATAAATCCGATCCATTGCATGTGGTGGATCTGGGTGGTACAAAACCCCGGAGGTGCCTGACCTTGTTGCGGATCGTCGTTGATGCCGGTAAAACCATCAATATCACAGATGATGCAAGCTTCATTACAAAAGGACGTCATTTCGGGGTTCGGGCCGCAAGGCTGGGGCTGAGCCTGAAGTATTTGGAGTAAAGAAAAAAGCAAAAAGGCTGTAAGCGTAAGTTTTTTCATAACTGGCTGTCGTCACTTTGTAAAGGTTGCTATACTGCGAATAGCGATAAATATACGCCCTTGAAGTAACTAAAACCGATGAATTTTCCAGTATGTCAGTACGCTTACAGCCTTTACTTATTGCAGCACCACGCGCTTCACCGTGCCGCCTGCGTTTTCAGCATGCACGCGGATGAAATAAATACCGCGCGGGTAGGCCGACAAGTCAAAAGTTTCCAGAGGGGATTCGATGGGATTCACGGTCTTGCTTTTTATGCGTCCCCCTTTTCGATCGCTTATTTCAAGGCTAACCTGCTGATCGCCATAGATACTGAGGTCTATGGACAGCTCACCTGTAGTTGGGTTGGGGAATACCTTAAATTGTGGTTGAGCAAATTCCTCCATTGTGGCTGCGGCAATATCCATCCCGTTATCAGGAGCCAGCAAATTTCCGCTATTCTCCGTAGTGCTCACATGGGCGAAAGTGGCTGTTATGGTGCTATTGAACTGGTAATTGGTTGCCACCAACCCTATTTCCACACAATTCGCCATGCTGATTGTAGTCGCCATCACCTGAGTCCATTGTATGCCGTTGAGCGAGGTGTAGCCGATGAATTGATTGCCCTGGCGCACCAGCCGCAGCCAAAATCGGTTTAGCGCAGAAGACTGCTGCGGGTAAGCCTGGCCATTGGCAGAATATCGCACTTCACGTCGGGAAAGGTTGCTGTTCCTGTTGGTCATCAACTGTATTTTTTTCGCGCCGGCATCATTGTTTTCGCGCATAACCAACCCGGCCCAACCGAAACTATTCCCCGAAATACCGACCACCTGCGCCGTAATGCTGCCGTCGCCGCAAAGTTGTTGTTGTGCAAAAGCCATGGCATCGCTGGTGAATGGATTGGCGTAGTAACAATTGGTGCTGGTAAGGATGAACTCTTGTTTCAAGGTATTGAAATTGACGGAATTGCCATTCGTACAATTGATACCATTGGGTTGCTGACTGAAATCACAAGGCAACCCCGAGGCTGTAATTTGGCTGGTGCAGGTGGCGGTATTGCCATTGATGTCTGTAATGGTGGCCGTTACCGGAATGATTTGCCCAAGTTGTTCGCAAGTGATGGCATTGGGTGAGAGGGCAATGCTCTGCACGCCACAATTATCGCTGGCTTCGACGAGGTCATCTGTGTCCAGGGCGAGGTCATCCTGCCCGTTGAAAGTCAGCGTCTGATTGAAGCACGTAGCTGCTGGCGGGGTGTTGTCCACTTTAGTGACTGTGAAGGTGCAGGAAGTTGTCAGACCATTTATATCGATCGCCGTCAGGGTAATGGGGAGGTTCCCGGAGTTGGAAACAATCGTTCCTGTTGCGGGTGATTGAGTTATGGTAGACACTCCGCAATTGTCGCTTGCCACAGCAAGGCTGGTATAGTTTGGCAATGGTGCCGAGCAAGTTGGATCGAGCAGTAGGGTTTGTCCTGGCGGGCAAGTTATCGTTGGGGGCGTATTGTCTGTTTTATGCACCGTAAAAGTACAGGAAGCAGGGAGGTTACTTTTGTTTTTTACGGTCAGCGTTACGTCCATGGGACCGGCGCCGCTAACCAGGCTTCCCGGAGCAGGCGATTGGATGATGGAAGATATGCCGCAGTTGTCGGTAATTTCAGCCAACCCGGTATAATCCGGCAATGCAGCGGAACAGGTCGCGTTCAGCACAAGAGTTTGTGAAGCCGGGCAAATCAACTCCGGAGGGGTATCGTCTACAACGACAACTAACGATAAGCACGAGACAGTGGCGGTATTATTGCCATTAATAGCGGTTACACTCACAATGTTATTCCCGACATCGCTACAATCAAATAGGGTCTGGCTAAGCGTAATGGCGCTGATGCCTTCACAAGTAGGTGTGATTTCCGACAGTACATTATCGGGAATGATGACGGCAAAATTTCCTTCATTCAAACTCACCGTATGATTCTTGCATAAAACGGAAAATACGGTAGACGTACCGGTGCAGGAATAAGCAATACGCCCGGCGATCGGCGAAAAATTTGTTCCGCCCGGTGTAATGTTAAACTGTGAAGCGAGCGTTGTATTGACAAAACTCCCCCCGCCGCCGCCGCCACCGCTGAAACCTCCGCCACCACCGCCGCTAAAGCCACCGCCACCGCCTGCACTTCCACCGGTGATCAGGCCACCCATCAATGCACCGCCGCCACCGCCCAAGCCAAAGCCGCCTTTTATAAATACAGAACTGCTAAAAAAGGAACAGTTTGCGTTACTTCCCCCTGCTCCTCCGGTTACCAGTCCGGCTTGTCCACCCAAAATCTCAGATCCGCCAAGGCATTCCAGGTTGCCTCCTCTGAAAAACCTGCCGCCACCACCACCGGCAGAATAAGCGCTGCCACCGCCGGCGCCATTTGTTCCACCTACCCCGGGGCCTGTCGCAGCCGAGCCATTTCCCCCGGCTTGAGTCGCCCTGCCACCCTGCCCCGGTTTATGATCAACACAAATGCCTGCAAAAACACCCTGGTAAGCGCCGCCACCGCCACCAGCTACCAACAGCAGGTTGAATTCATTGCTGCCGGGGAGTCGAAGCAATACCGCCGAACCACCACCGCCACCACCACCACCTGATGCTACGCCCACTATTTCGCTTGTGAGCGTGGATTCTCCGCTTTCTCCGGCAATGAACCGGACGGTAGAGCAAGGAGGGATTTCATTGGAGCCCTGACCTACCGGGAACACTGCGGTAACCGTTGCGCCTGAGCCACCCGGCGCAGAACATCCCGCACCACCCTGGACAAAAACGCTTCCTCCTGTTCCGCCTTGAGCTTCAATGCTAATACTCGTAATACCGGAAGGCACGATAAAATCCTCGAATGATCCGGAATAATTTACAACCTGACCGGACGCTGTTGTATTCAAATAGGGCTGTGCGGACAATTGAAAAACGCCGCTCAAAGCCAAAAGTGCGGAAAATAATAAGGAATGATAGTTCATATTGCGTGCATGGTTAATGGAAAATACAAAACCGTCTGTTCTAAAGGCTATCCTGAATATTGCCGATGCCAGACGGGGCAAAGGTGTGCCCAAAGCAAGTTTGAACAGGTGGAGTCTCCGGTTTAAGAAGTGGAAAGACTGACGATGAGGTGGATTATTTGACAGTAGAAGTGGACTGGATAACGAATCAGGATTTTCTGAAGGAACTGGGGGGGCCTCCGTATTCTTCCGCAAAGACCCGGCTAAAGTATTTAGGGTCATTGAACCCGGTTTCGTAGGCAATTTCTGATATGCTCAATTCGCTTGCCCCCAATAATTCCATAGCGCGGTGCAATCTCATTTTTCGGATAAAAAGAGAAATAGGCATACCGGTTAAAGCGTTGATTTTAAGGTTCAAATTGGTATGGCCCATGCCCATCTTGCGGCAAATTTCCTGCGGGGTCAATTCAGGGTTACTGAGTTCAGCCGCTACAGTGGCGCGCAATTTTTGAAGAAAAACTTCTTCAACCGAAAGGCTGCCAGCTGCAACCCGTTCACCAATAGCGGTGGCTTTGTAGCGGGCTTGCAGTTTGTCCCGAAGCTGGATCAGGTTATTGAGGATCACCAGAAGTTCTTCGGGATGAAAAGGCTTTACCAGATAAGCATCGGCCCCTTGTCGCAAACCCGTAATGCGGCTTTCTACATCGCCACGGGCTGTTAGCAACAGGATGGGGATATGACTGCTGCGTGGGTCATTTTCAGGGTATTGCACAACTCGACACCATCCATTCCCGGCATGA
>JABWAJ010000310.1 GCA_013361075.1 Saprospiraceae bacterium
GGGTAACAAATTTTTCCTACTTCCTGACGGATACCCTGCGTTTAGACGAACTTGGCAGGAAAAGACACCGATTGCTCACTCAAGAGGTTTTAGACTGGGAAAGTTGCGAATGGCTACCCACTCAATTCTGCGATTCCCGGTATGGTCTGGGAGAGGGAATTGGCATTGTCTGGGAAGGTTGGATTTGTTTTCTTCAGGGTTGGACCAGAGAATTAATCGGCTATAAAATCGGCGAAGAAACTTTAGGGGATATCGCGCTTATCCAAATCATCAATGATGTTCAGGAACCTTCAGCGGCTTTGCCTTTACAAATATCACCCAATCCTGGACAAGCCTTTATTGATCTGACTTTACCATCAGCTTTTATCCATAGCAATGACCTTGAGCTTTCCCTGTTCGATGCGCAGGGAAAATGGATAAAAACAATTTATGGAAATTCCAATGGCCCTGTTTTGCAGATGGATGTGGAATTTTTACCCGCCGGGTTGTATATGTTGCGGCTGCGTTGCCGGGAAGGCATTGCGGTGGGGAAATGGGTAAAGGGATAGGCTGGTGCTAACTGCCAACGCCCAAAAGCCAACCTATCGATGGGTAGGATTAAAAATGCAAAATTTATGCGCAATTATTATTTAATTTAATGAAAAATTCCAATCAATGAAAAAGCTTAAATTCATCCTGGTCTTACTCTTTTTTTGGTCAATTGCTCATTCCTTTGGTCAAACCAATGAATTGTTAGAGCAATTACCGGAAACTAAAGAGCAGTTTATAGAGAGTGAAAAGAAAGTAATTGCAACGATTAACTGGCTTGAAAACACGCCCCTAAACCAGGAAGAAGACAAACGCAAAGCCCAGAATTTGCTTCTGATTGCCTGGATCACCAATTCTCCTACTGTTACAGTAGAACTATACTCCTATGTTCCAACACTTACTGAAAAGAACCCTGATTTACTTGTAATGTTTCTGGGTGGTTGGACAAAATATGCTCTGGAGAACAATTATTCAAAAGACCTTTCAAAATGCAACATTGCTGGAATAAAAAGTACAATTAAGGTGTATAAAAATGGGATTAATATAAAGAAGAATAAGGCAATGGAGAAAATAATCAAATTAGATGAAAAAGGAGAGCTGGAAAAATGGGTTACTGAACAGCTGGCAAAAAAATAGCCACAATCAGCTTGTCAACAATTGACTAGTTGACAGGAAGGTAACGTTCTACATATTAAAAAACTAAAACCAATGCTCAAAACCAAAATTCCGCTCTACCTATTCTTAATTACCCTGCTCTTTACCGCCTGCAACCAACAAAAGCAATTCAATTTTTATGGCAAATGGCAATCGCTGAATGACCGGGGACTTGTTTATGAAATCAATGAAAATGGCAACTATACCTTATTCAGAGATGGCGCCTCGCTTTATGCACAGGTAGTGGGTATTGGGCAATTGAAAATAAAAATCAGAGAAGAAAACCAACGGTGGTATTCGTTTAAAATAGCCGATGAAACCAGCAGAAAAGTGGAATCAAAAGGAAAAATTGAAATTGTCAATGAAGATCGGATCAGGATCTACTTCCATAAGCATCATGATATTCTTGATAAGGCCGATGAGTTTCACAGAACTGAAAACCTGACCAGCTTTGAAGCCATCATGTCCAAAATTCACCAGGAACCGGAAAGTCGGTGATTTATAAGTCACCCGGTCACTACTCACGAAACAAACCCTATCTTTGCCACCTAACCATAAACAACATGAAGTCACACAACATCCTAACAATCACCCTTTTCCTTCTGGCAGGATTCCATGCAACTGCTCAAACTACAGACAGCAAATCGGAAATTGAGCAGATTACTGCCACCCTGATGGATTACATAGACGGCACAGGGAACGGTGAACCTGAAAGGCTCCGAAAAGCCTTCCATCCTGATTTTAATTTGTACACCGTTGCCCAGGATACCCTTTGGATTCGCGACGGTGAAAAGTACATCGCTAACGTAAAGCAAGGCGAAAAAACGAGCCGGATTGGCCGGATCATTTCGATAGACTATGAAAAAGACGCTGCCATGGCAAAAGCAGAAATCGTCATTCCCGGCTGGAGAATTTTCACCGACTATTTCCTGCTGCTGAAATACGAAGGCTCGTGGAAAATCGTGCAAAAAAGCTATACCTGGAGGGAGTACCCGGAGGGGAAAAAGTAGGCAAATTGGCAAGGGGCAAACACGCAAGTAGGCAAAAGGCAAATTTGCAAGCTTGCCTACTTGCCCCTTGCCAACTTGCCTATTTGCCTCTTACCTCAAAACCGCCGCTGGACCATCCGGATCTGCGGCCCGCCGGCATTGCCACCAAAGCCTTGCAGGTTGTAAGTAAAACTCAGCATGGCGTAGCGGCCCAACGATGTGATGCGCTCCTCCAGCAGGTAGTTGTTTTGTGCGACGCGGTTGATGCCCACGTTGCGGTTCAGGATATCGAAGACCGATAATTTCAGTTCGCCGCGCTTGTTTTTCAGCAGGTATTTGGAAACCGAAGCCGACCATAGCGGAATGCGCTCCTCGATGCCGCCGTAGATGGAATAATCAAACGAAGAACCAATGCGGATATCGAGCGGCAGACTAAGGTTGAAGCCTGCTGTGTAAATTTGATTCACAAACTCCTGATTCAGTGAAGGATCAAGCGAATACTGCGTACTGTTGAACGACGCATTGGCACTTGCCGTCAATTCCAGCAATTCTTTGTAGTTGTAGGTCAGGCTAAATTCTCCTGACGGCGAAAAGCGTTCGGTTTCGTTGTTTTCTCCGTTCACCGGAAAAATGCCGCGGTTATAATTCGCATTCAGCGAAGCATCCATCCGGGTACTGATGGCTTTTATGGGCATTCCGTAGGAAACAGAAGCATAAAGGTCGTATTCATTATCTACGTTTACAGGTTGGTTGGTGCGCACAAAATTGGCGTCAATTGTCTGCGCCGTCTGGATTTTATCCTGCGTATAGGTGAATGCCATCATGCTGAAGAAGTTCGTCATGGTACCCGGATTGAACGATACCCAGTGCAGGTTGAACCGGTGTGCATACTCCGGATCGAGGTTGGGGTTGCCCTGATAAATGTTCAACGGGTCTGAAATGTCGGCTACGGGCTGCAATTGGGTAACCGAAGGTTCGCGTACGCTGGTTTCGTAATTAAAATTCAGGTTGCGGGTGCGGGAAAACTCGTATTGCCAGCGCACAGAGGGCAGCCAGTTGAAAAATGAGCGGTTTACCTCGGTATTCAACAAAGGCAATTCGCCGCTCAACTGTGCCTGCTGGGCCTGAATACCGGCCGTAAGGTTCGATTTTTTCGTATTCCAGCGGAAGTTCAGTCCGCCCCGGTGGTAGTCAAAATCGCTGCTGAAGCGGTTGCTCAGCATTGGATTGAAGATCGGAGCGTTTGGATTTTCGCGTTCAAAATCATAAACCTCACGGTTGTTTTCGCTGTGGTTGAGGCGATAGGCATAATTGAATTCCAGGTATTTCCGGTTGCCCAAAGGTTCGGTATAAGAAGCTACGACGCCATAGTTCATGCGATCGCTTTGCTGCTGCTGATTTTGCAAAATGGAATCAACCCGGGTCAGATTGCCCAGCAGCGGATCGTAATATTGATTGACAGCTTCCAATTCACCTTCGCGGTCGCCGTTGTTGAGGCCAAAACTGAAAGTAGTGGATAAAGTGCGGCCCTTTTTTGCAAATTTATGGCGATACAACAAGCTGGAATTCAGGTTCACACTGTTGCCTTCAGAAAAGCTGTTGCGGGTGCCGTCGTTCAGTGATTTGGCACCGTTTAGGGCTTCACTGGCACTTTCCACCTCTGTTTTCGTTTCGGTGTACGAGAGGCTGGTCATCAGTTTTACGGAGTTGAACGAGTCCAGTTTTGAATCTATATTCAGATTCAGGCGGTGGTTATCGTTTTGGCTGTGGTTCAGCGAGTTTGACTGGTTGGTAAATGCGCCTTCCGGCAAAAAGGTTTGGGTAGTGGTCACGCGCTGCGTTTCATTGTCCAACTGGTTGTAGAAGTAGTTGGCGCTGAGTTCCGTATTTTTCTTTTTGCCTAAGGTGCGGTTGAGGTTCAGCCCGCCCGACCAGGTCGTTGTGAGGCCGTTGTTGTTGTTGAATCCAAAAGGAATCATGCCACCATCTTCGCTATCCGAATTAAAATCTAAGCGAAAACTACCGCCGCCACCCGACATCATGCGCTGCATCTCGCCGCTGAAGCTGAGGTAGTCCTGAATGGAAAAAGATTGTTGGTTGATGTTGTTGGCAGAAGCCAAAAGCCCAAACTGTTGTTTTGCATCAAATTTGTTCAGACTCAGCCGGCCTTCATAGCGCTCATCGGTGCCCCCTCCGGCCATTGCATAGCCGAAAAAGCCGTTTTTGCGGTCTTCTTTCAAATCCAGGTTGATGGTTTTTTCGCGTTGCCCGTCGTCAATACCGGAGAAGGTAGCCTGATCCGATTTCTTATCGAATACCTGCACTTTGTCCACCGCATCGGCAGGCAGGTTTTTTGTGGCAATTTTGGGATCGCTTCCAAAAAATTCTTTCCCTTCCACCAACACGTTTTGCACCGTTTGTCCCTGTGCTTTGACCGTGCCATCCGGTTCTACCGTCACGCCGGGCAGTTTTTTCAGCAGGTCTTCTACGACTGCATTGGGCTGGGTTTTGAAAGAATTGGCGTTGAATTCGATGGTATCCTTTTTTACCATCACCGGAATGCGGTCGGAAGTAACCAATACTTCGTTGAGGTTATTGGACTGGGGTTCCATAACAATACTCCCCATATCCAAATTTTCCTTCAGCTCAATGGCCCGGGAGTAGGTCGTATATCCTACAAAAGAAATCTGGACTACATAACTGCCGCCTCCCACGCCTTTGATTTCAAAGCCACCCTTGGCATCGGATGTTGCAAAATTGACTAAGGATGAATCCTGCGCAGCGAGTAATGCCACTGTAGCCCATTCCAAAGGTGCCGAAGCGGAATCAGCAACCATGCCTTTGATAGAAAATCGCTGCGCATTTGCGCAAAGCAGGCCAAGATAAAGCATCAAAAAAGTAAAAAATGTCTTTTTCATGTTGAACCAGGTATAAAAAGTGTCGGGTGATTTATTCGAGGACTTGAGGAACTGAGTATTCAATCCTTCCCGTCAAATCCTCGAATACTCAGTTCCTCAAATCCTCAATAAGCGACACAAAGCTACCACCTCCATTCTCAGGAGCAGGTTAATGTGTCTGGAAATAAGGTTAATTAAGGTTAATGGGAAAAATGCAACCAGAGCAAACCAAGTTGCAACGTCAGTAAACCCTATTGTTTCGTCATTAGGAGTAACTTTGTCCGCAGTTGAAAGATATTGGGTATCTGGATATAAAACCACGATGCATCCAAGTGTTCCCTGCTTTACTTCCAAAACTGGTATTACACTAAATGCCAGCAGAGTCTTAAACACGGCATCTGAACAAACACTTTTTTAGTCCACGATTCAAAAAAAGGCTCATGAAAAAAGTCACTTTATTGTTTTGCCTCTCTTTGTTTTTATTGAATTTGACACCAGCGTTTAATGGCCATTGGGAAGGCCTGGTCTCAAAAGAACAGCTCACCGCAAAACGGCAAAGCCGCACGAAAAGCGCTTCTACTCCCGCCGATACAAGCACCATAAGCAGCAATCAGGGAATGGGAGAAGAAAAAACAATGGTAGTTGCATGCGATTTAACCACGTATCAATCTGCGATCAAACTCGCGCCAAGTGATTTCCCTTATACCTCCGGTTCGGGAATCACCGTGAGTGCAACCAGTAATACCGGAACCTTACCGAATACGGCTTACCCTTGTGGGGGAAATAGTTTTGCCACTTCCTCGACAGCATGGTGGTTAGATGATGTTAATGATCTGATAACACTCACTTTTTCTGCCCCGGTTACCAGTTTATCGGTTGTTATAAACGGCACCAATGACGGCGAAATCTTTACTTTTAATGCAGCAACCGGAACGATCAGCCTGAATAATTTCTGCACAGCCTCGTTTGCTACTGCTGGAGCTGGAAATCAATTGGAATGCATTACTAGTCCCGGAACATTTGGTACCTTGGTTACCCTCAATAACCCCGCTGGTTCCACTGTCTATACGTTTACACACAATGGCGCCTCCGCCGGTTCCCGGATTTCGCTGCTCGACTGTTATGTCGCCGCCCCCCCGCCGGTGGTAGATCCCGTCAACAATGTTCAGGCTTGTGGCGGCGACATGGTGCCGGCGATTGTTTTCACGGGTACAACCGGCGCTACCTTCAACTGGACCAACAACAACACAGCGATTGGCCTTCCAGCCAGTGGAAATGGTAACATCGCTACT
This sequence comes from Saprospiraceae bacterium, assembly GCA_013361075.1. Lineage (GTDB taxonomy): Bacteria > Bacteroidota > Bacteroidia > Chitinophagales > Saprospiraceae > JABWAJ01. The sequence goes on from JABWAJ010000310.1 coordinate 6,361, forward strand.
TTTACTGCCAGCAGCGTAACTTCTCAACAAGTAGCAAACATTATTGTGACGCCTGTATTGGGGTCGCAAACCGGATCCTCTGTTACTTTTACCATTACCGTTAAACCCAAACCAACGCTTACTCTTGGCACACCCACCAACCCAAGTATCTGCGGGGGGGCAAATGGAAACATTTCATTCACAACCACCAACTTACCGAATGGGATATATAGCCTTAATTTTACGGGCACGGGTAGCCCCAAAAATGTGCTTGTTAGTGGAAATTCCTTCATGCTTTTGGGTCTCGGTGCGGGTACCTACAGTAACTTTTCGCTCAGCCTCAATGGTTGCTCCGCTACCGCCGCAGGCCCTGTTACCCTGGTATACCCTTCTTTTACGTGGTATCAGGATTTGGATGGCGATGGCT
>JABWAJ010000311.1 GCA_013361075.1 Saprospiraceae bacterium
GAGAAGCTGTGTTTTTAGCCCGGCAAGGCTTCGACGACATTCTGATTGCTTATCCAACATGCGACCCGCAAGATATAAGCGCAGTAGCAGAAACCGTTGCCCTCGGAAAACACCTGATCCTTATGGTAGATTGCCGGGAGCATGTTGATTTGGCCAACCGTGCTGCTATCGAAAAAAAAGTGCAACTCCCACTGTGTTTAGATGTAGATATGTCCACCAAATTTCCGGGCCTCCATTTCGGGGTACAGCGTTCCGGCATTCGGTCAGTAGCAGAAGCCAAAGCACTGTTTGACTATATTCGTCAACATGATTTCTTGTACCTGGACGGGATTATGGGCTATGAAGCCCAGCTTGCCGGACTGGCCGATAACGTGCCCGGGCAGTATTTAAAAAACCAGGTCATCCGGTTGCTGCAACGCTTTGCTTTGGTAAAAGTAAGGTCTTTCCGCGCAGCGGTAGTGGCCGCTATTGGTTCGGAAAATCTCAGGTTTGTGAACGCAGGTGGTACAGGGAGCCTGGAAACTTCTTCTGAAGAACCGGTTGTGACAGAAGTGACTGCGGGTTCAGCATTTTATGCGCCTGCATTGTTCGACGGGTACAGCCATTTCCAACACCAACCTGCAGCAGGTTTTGCACTGGAAATTACCCGGCAACCCGAACCGGGCATCTATACCTGCTTTGGCGGAGGCTATGTAGCTTCAGGGGCAACAGGCAAAACTAAACTTCCGGTACCCTATTTGCCGGAAGGCGCTGCTCTTTTACCCAATGAAGGTGCTGGTGAAGTACAAACTCCGGTTTTGTACCGCGGCCCGCAGCCGTTACAACTGGGGGATCCCATTTTTTTTCGGCATGCCAAAGCCGGGGAATTGTGCGAACATTTCAACCACCTCTACCTAATCCAGAATGGCCAGGTAGTGGATTGTGTGCCGACTTACCGGGGAGAGGGCGTTTTTAATCCTCAGTAGTTAAAGCTGATCTGGTACTTTGGGTATTACCGGAATCCTTCATTGTGTTTTCGGCGATCCATTGACCTTCCGGAAGTTTTGTTTCGGCTTCGCTCAGCCAGCAGCTCAACGAACAAACAACAAACAACGAACAACAAACAACAAACAACGAACAACGAACAACGAACAACAAACAACGAACAACAAACAACGAACAACAAACAACGAACAACAAACAACAATTTACCATTATGCTAAGGAAAGTGCCGCCAAAAATATTCAACCGGTATTTGCGTTCGCTTTTTGTATTTTACCCCAACTTCGCACCATTCAAAACTTTGAATTTAACGGATAAGAATTTTTACCTATGCTTAAAAAAGCAACCTCCGTGGTGTCTGCCATTTTGGTAAGTACCTTCAGCTTTGCTCAATTAGGTGGCAACAGCACCTATGCTTTCATGAATCTGTCTCCATCTGCAAGGGTGACGGCGCTCGGAGGAAACCTGATTGCAGTACAGGATGACGATGTTAGTCTGGCGCATGCCAATCCGTCGTTGCTGAATGCTACAATGCACCAGCAATTGACTTTTAACCACAATTTTCATTTTGCAGGTATTCAGAATGGGTACGCCGCTTATGGCCACCACCTTGAAAAATGGCGTACTACATTCCATGGCGGGGTACAATATACCAACTATGGCGATTTAGATGCCACCGATGTACTGGCGCAGGTTACCGGCAGTTTTAAAGTGGCAGAATATGCAGTGGTACTCGGTGCCGGGTACCAGGCATACGACCGGCTCTCTATCGGGGCCAACATTAAGTGGATTTCTTCACAGCTGGCGGGTGCTCAGTCTATGGGTATTTCCGGCGACTTAGGGGTCACCTATTCTGATACATCGCGCCTGCTTACGGTGGCCTTCGTGGCCAAAAATATCGGCACCCAACTAACAACCTACGAAGAAGGCGCTCCGTTTGAAAAATTACCTTTTGAAATGCAGCTTGGCATCTCCAAGCGCCTGCGCTACCTGCCGTTTCGCTTGTCGGTTGTTTACCGGTATTTTGATCGCTGGAATGTGCTTTATGATGACCCGAACGCAGAAGACACCACAACCGATTTTGGAGAAGCCCCCACAGAACCCAGCCAAACGGCAGTTTTTTTCAACAATTTCCTGCGCCATTTTGTGTTTAACGGGGAATTCCTGTTTGGTAAAAAAGAAAATTTCCGCCTGCGTGCCGGCTATGCGGCTTTGTTGGGCAGAGAAATGAGCCTGGAAAACTACCGCAGCTTAGCAGGCTTTACTTTTGGGATTGGCATCAAAATCAACCGTTTCCGCCTCGACTATGGCAGAATGCACTACCACCTCGCCGGGGGAATCAATCATTTGAGCATTTCGACGAATTTTAGAGAGTTTAGGTAGAGCCGGCTTCAGTTCCCTTTATTCATCATCTCAATCACCTCCTTATAACTCACCAATTCAATCCCTCTCCGAAGAATGGCCTCTTTTACCTGCTCACTGGTAAATAAATTCGTCACGTCCTGCCGCCCCTGAGCCACATCTTCGTAGCCGATGTGATGAATTGCCCTTAATTCTTCGTTGTCAAGGCCGGGATGCTCTACATACACATAAGTTTTGCCGGTTTCCAGTCCGTCGAGCATTTTGATGAATGCCTGTATTTTTTCTTCCAGGGTTTTGTTCCTGGCATCAAACCAGGTGTAGGCAACCTGAATGTCTTTTTCCGGCTCTACGTCTACCATCGTGAGGTTGTATTCTTTGCCTATTTTTCGGGCAAGCGCTTTTACTTCTGGGTCAAAAGCCAGGCTGTTCATGTGCCCGGAAACATGGCTCAGGCGGGGGATGTATTTTTTTGCCATCTCGATTTGCGCCCGCAGTTCTTTTTCGATGTCTTCAATTTTCCATGCGTGGTTCATCACAGCTTGCTGGGGGTAGTGGCTGTTTGGGTAAAGCATCTGATAAAAATAACCGTCTTCGTTCCGAAGGCTCGGGCAATCGGTTAGCGGGCGCCATTTTATGTTGTCCCACTCGCTGGTAATTGCAAAGTGGAGGCCCACATCAACTCCAGGGTGTTGTTCCAGCAATTTAACCGCTTCCGGAAACCACGGCGACGGCACAATTATCTCAATGGAAGTTTCAATTCCTTCTTTGTAAGATTTTATCAACGCCTCATTTGCTGAGTGCGAAAAGCCCATGTCGTCGCCCCGAATGATCAGGCGCGGCGGATCGCTGTGTTTTTTCTTCAATACACCTTTGGTTATTTTTCGATCCACTTTTTTATTGATTATGCTTTGCCAGTCAACAGAAACAAGATCTCCTTCGAAAGTACAGGTGATGGTTTCAGTGTGCGGACTTTCAATATACCTCAGGGTTAATTCCAGCATTTTTTCGCTTTTCCAGGTATAACTGCCGGCTGTCTTGAATGGGGCTAATCCTACCCGGTTTGCTTTTGCCCGGGCTACCAGGTAGGGACCATATTTTGTCGTTTGACTCAAGGCCCAATGATCCAAACCAAACGGAAGCACATGCGTCGTGGAATCCATTTGTAAGGCTACCTGACAAACATTGTCTTTAAATTCAAAACGGATATTTTCAAGGCTGTTGTCACTGGAAAAAATGCCAAACGTCTGGCCTGAAATGCTGGACTCCAGATCGGGATTTGTGTTTTTTGCAGGCTTTGGCAACGCCAGTGAAGCCAGTTTTGCATTCAATGAGGCGCGTGCTTTGGGGTTTGCAGGCAATTTTCCGGATTTGATGGCCGGGAAAAGATGCTTCCATATCAAATTTAATTCTGCCTGCATATCTGAGGTCTCCGAGGTAATGGCAATCACAGCATCCTTTTCCGGAAAAATGAGGATGTATTGGCCAAAAGCTCCGTCTGCACGGTAAGAATTATTCCGGCTCCGCCACATCTGGTAGCAATAGCCCTGCAGCCAGTCGCTCGAATCGCGTTTCCCCTGGGTCGCGTTGGGGTCTTGCAAAATTTTCATTGTTGAGGCTTCCTCTACCCATGAAGCCGGCAAAATTTGTTTTCCCTGCCACATGCCCTTTTGCAGGAACAACTGCCCGAATTTAGCCATGTCTTCGGTTTTGAGGCGCAACCCCCAACCGCCTACATTGATGCCATCCGGGTTGATTTCCCAGTCTATGCTACTGATGCCCAGTGGGTTAAATAGTCTCGGCTTCAGGTAATCCAGGATTTTTTGCCCGGTCACTTGCTGAACAATGGCAGAAAGCATAAATGTTGCGGAGGAATTATACAGAAATTTCGTCCCAGGCTGGTGCACAATCGGGATGGCAAAAAATGCCTTTACCCAGTCCTTCTCGCGGGCGGTAACTTTGGAAGTTGGATCCTTTTCGTGTCCAACACTCATACTCAACAGGTCTTTTACCCGCAACTCCGCCAGATATGGCGGCATCGTAGCAGGCAAATCGTCAGGAAAAAAAGAAATGACTTTGTCGTTCACTGTCAGCCGGTTTTCCGCTACGGCAAACCCTACCGCCGTAGCTGCAAAGCTTTTGCTGCACGAGTACATGGTGTGCTTCAAATCATTGCGGTAAGGATTCCACCAGCCTTCTGCTACAATTTTTCCGTGGCGCAGCACCATAAAGCTGTGGAATTCGTGGTTGCTTTTGGCCGCGGCTTCCAAAAAATCGAGGATGCCTTCAGAGGAAACTCCTTCAGCTTCAGGTGTACTTCGGGGTAGTACCCCCGTTTTTTGCGCGCACAACTGGAAGGTTAGAAACAGGAGGAGGAGGGCATATTTCATGATGTTGATTGTTAGCGTTCTGTTGAGGTTGTAAAATAGGCGTTTGCTGGAAAAATGTAAAAATTTTTGAGAATTTTGTGAAGGGTACTCGCCTGAAATTTCCTGATAAATTTAAAAGCCTTACCAACATGAAAAATGTTTTTTGCCTGTTTTTTTTGCTCCTGACTGCTGCGCTGGTGTCTGAAAGCAGAGCCCAACCCTGCATTGAAACCGCTGTCATCATGGCACCAGCTTTGTCAGATGCAACCCGGAAGGCATTTGAAGAAAAATTGGCTGAAGCGCGTACCCGGCACGACCTTGCGCCCAATGCCCCGGATGCTGTGATCTGGCTTGGCCGCCGCCTGGCTTATCTTGGGCAGTACCGCGAAGCGATTGCCGTATTCAGCAAAGGAGCGGCACAGTTTCCTTCTGATGCCCGCTTCCTGCGCCACCGGGGTCACCGCCTGATCAGTATCCGTTGCTTTGAAGAGGCCATCCGCGACCTGAAAAAAGCGGCACGTCTCACCCGAAACCGCCCCGACGAAGTGGAGCCCGACGGGTTGCCCAATGCCCGCAACATCCCCACCAGCAGCCTGCAATCCAATATCTGGTACCATTTAGCGCTGGCCTACTACGTCCAGGGCAATTTCAAAAAAGCGCTCCCGGCATGGAAGCGTTGCGTGGACTTGTCAACCAACCCCGACGGTCTGGTTTCTTCTACCAATTGGTACTATATGACCCTGCGACGGCTGGGCCGCGACAAACAGGCCACCAAAGCCCTGGCTACCATAGGAGATCATTTAGATGTGATTGAAAATCAGGACTACCTGACACTCCTCCAGCTCTATCAGGGGAAACGCACCGAAGCAGAACTCCGGGCTGCCCTCGATACCGGCTCTAACACCCTAAGCAATGCCACACTGGGCTACGGCTTTGGCAATTGGCTGTTGTATAATGGACGTGAGGCGGAAGCACGAGTTGTGTTTTCGCAGGTCCTGGCTGGGGGGCAATGGTCGAGTTTTGGATTTATTGCAGCAGAGGGTGAACAGTAACATAAATAAGGTTTTGACGTGCTTTAGACCGGGTGTTTTGCCAATAAACTAAGTGTTGGTACAAACTCCGGCTTTGACAAATTTCCCAAGGGGTTCAAAGAGATTGATGTCTCCTCATTGGTCTCAAACTCACAAAACACTCGCTCAGCTTCTCCTTTTGCCCACTCACCACCATAAAGTTGTATTCAGTATCGGGGCGCGCCCATATTTGTGGCGTACTCATTACTTAATCAACTAAAACTAAAATATCATGACACGCTTATTGACAACTACCCTCTTTTTTATCCTCCTGGCAACGTCGGGAATTTTGGCCAACTGCGATGCCCCTACCGGTTTGCAATCACTCAACAACAGCGAAGGCGTTTTGCTAAGCTGGAATGCCGCCCCCGGGGCAACTGCCTACTGGCTGAAAGTGGAAAATGCCAACAACAACCCGCAACTGTTTGAAATTGAAATACCGGTCAATACAACGTCCTATGTGGTTACCGGCCTGAACCCAACTGCTTCCTACAAGTTCAAAGTGCGTACGAGGTGCGCCGGCGAAAAATCAGATTGGACAGCATACGTACCTTTTCAAACGGCTTCAGCCGGCGGAGGTAACAATGGCGGCACTACCAGCGGCACCTGCGCAATCCCTGAAGGACTGACGGTCAGCAACATCACCGATGGCACAGCTACCCTGAACTGGACTGCAGTGTCCGGCGCCCAGCAGTATGAAGTCGAAGTGGAAGACAACGAAAATACAGCGCCTTTTGTGTTCAACGCGTTGACTGCCGAAACAACGATCACCGTTACCGGGCTTGCCGCCAATGGCCAATACCAGGTGAAAGTAAAAAGTAAGTGCGGCAGCGGGCTGTCGAGCGAATACTCTGCCTGGGTATTCTTCAATGCAGCAGGCACCGGCACAGGTGGCGGGACAACAGGCGGAGGCACAACGGGAGGCGGTACAGGTGGTGCCTGCGATATCCCGACCAACCTTGCAGTGAGCAACCTGAC